>NZ_CFAHBC010000006.1:0-110340 GCF_983179755.1 Brotaphodocola sp.
GGTTTAGGAAAAATACAGAAACGGATGATTCAATGTGCAGTTTTGAAGGTATATGAAGAGAGGAGAGCTGTGTTCCAGAGATGGAACATGGCTTTTTTTGTATGAGGCGTGAGAATGTGCCAAGGCACGCCCTTTTTTATTATGATAGGAAATAGCGTTCTGAAATCTAAAATAATGAAATAAATGAATTTCTTAAAGAAATTATAAAGAAGCGAAAAACGGGTTGCCCCTCGATAGAAAAAAAGGTATAGTTATTAGAGAAAGTTATTAGAGTAAGAAAATCTTTGATAAGGGGTGAAGATGTGACGATTTATGACATTGCAAGGGAGGCCGGTGTGGCGGCAAGTACCGTCTCCCGTGTGATCAATAACAAGCCTGGAATCAAGGCAGAGACAAGGAAAAAGGTGCAGGATTTGCTCGATAAGTATAATTATACGCCGGATGTTGCAGCGCGCGGACTCGTGATGCAGTCGACAAAGATGGTGGGGATTCTGATTGTGGATATCCGTGTGACGCATCACATCAACAGTGCGTTTGTTATTGAGCAGGAGCTGACGAAACGGGGGTATTGCTCGATCATTATGAGCACTGGTCCGGAAGGAGAGAATAAGAGCGAGTATATCCGGATTCTTGAACAGCGCCGTGTCGAAGGTGTAATCCTGATGGGATCGATGTTTGCGACAGAGCAGATCAAGGAGGCGATTCAGAGACATTTATCGAAGGTTCCAGTCGTGATTGTCAACGGTTACTTAGATTTGCCGAATGTTTCCGGTGTTTTGATCGATGAGGATGCCGGTGTGGGAAAATGTGCGGATCTCCTGATCAGTAAAGGAAAAAAGAAACTTGCGTTTGTGCTCGATCAGCCGTCTCCGGCAAACTTGCGCAAACAGCAGGGTTTTTGTGATGCTGTTCTTCGCCATGGAGCTTCCAGGGAGGATCTTCTTCTGTATGAGGCAGAGGAGAGCTCAGTTCAGGGCGGATATGATGTAACCGTACGTATTTTGAGAGAGCATCCGGATGTGCAGGGAATCATTTATTCGATTGATCTCGTGGCAGTAGGGGGAATCCGTGCGGCTCATGATCTGGGTGTAAATGTGCCGGAACAGCTTGGTATCATCGGAGTGGACAGCAGTATTTACGGAGAGATCTGTATGCCGAAGCTGACGACGTTAAACAATAAGCTCGAGGAAGTCAGTGAGATCGCAGCCACGATTCTGCGAGAAGGGCTTGAGGGGAAGGTTCAGAACAGAAAGCTGATGATGTTCTCTGAGATTATTGAGAGGGAGAGTTCCTGATATTGGGATGCCTATATTTTTATCTTTTATTGCAATCGATTGCTACAATGAAGGCGACAAGGCGCAAGTGAAAAACTCAAAAACAAAGAGTTTTCCAGTGATCTTGCCACTTGAATTGTGAAAAATACATAAAAAACATGGACAAAAACTGTAAAACAATACAAGATAACGATACTTGCAATCGAGAATAAACTGTGATATGATAAGGCTATTAAAACAATCGATTGCAAATATGGAGGCGCAAGATGATATTTGGACACATTGATGCAAAGGAGACAGGATCCGCATACGCCCTCCCGATTCAGGAGGCAATTCGTTATTGTAGAGAGACGGATGTATCTGGAATTGGAGAAAGCAAGTTTTTGCTGAACGGCGATGCGATGATTGCACTGATCTGCGACCGGGTGACGGAGGCAAAGGAGAAGAAGCTTCCGGAAGTTCACCGCAGATATGCAGAATTGCAGTTTATGGCAGAGGGTTCAGAGCTGATTGGTTACTATCCAGATCTCGGAGACAATGAGCTGCTTCAGGATTGTTTGGAGGAGAAGGATACGCTGTACTATCAGGAGAATCCAAAGTCCGGCGAGGTGATGCTTCAGATGACACCTGGAACTTATGCGATCTTTTTCCCGGAAGATGTACACCGACCGTTCTGTCAGATAGACAAGCCTGAGCGGGTGAAGAAGATTGTGGTTAAGATTGCAATCGATTCTTTATAAGAATCAGCAAAAAAATCTTATTTCATCCAACACAGATCCAGAATGAAGACAGTAGGGTAAACGATTAATAAAAAATTGTTCATAATAAGTACAAACGCTGGATGTTGTATGAAATACAGACGCAGAAAAAATTAAAATTTATATAAAATACCCAAAAATACAAACGTTATTTTAGACAGAAATACGGAAAAAAGCAGTTGAAACTAATGAAATTTATGTTAAAATAATTATTAGAATCGATTGCAAAGAAGTATTGATGCACAAAAATAACGAAGAATGAAAAAAGAAAGGAAATCAGGAAAATGTTAAGAATCAAGTATGATGACATGGTGAATGAGTTCAAGAGAATTCTCGTTAGCAGAGGTTTTACAGAAAAGAATGCAGTCGATGCAGCAACCGTTTTTGCACAGAACAGTCTGGATGGCATTTACAGCCATGGTATCAATCGTTTCCCGAGAGTGGTTGAGTATCTCGACAAAGGAGAGATCAATCCGGATGTAGTCGCTACCTGCGAGATGTCTATGGGAGCGATCGAGAGATGGGAAGGTCACAGAGGTTTCGGACCGCTGAATGCAAAACAGGCAATGGATCGTGCATGTGAGCTGGCAAAGCAGTATGGAATCGGTATGGTAGCGCTCGGCAACAGCAACCACTGGATGCGCGGTGGAAGCTACGGCTGGCAGGCAGCAAACCAGGGATGCATCGGTATCTGCTGGTCCAACACAATGCCAAACATGCCTGCATGGGGCGGTAAAGATCGCAAGATCGGCAACAACCCGTTCATTCTTGCAGTTCCGAAGAGCAATGGCGATCATGTGGTAGTTGACTGTGCAGTGTCTCAGTTCTCCTACGGCAAGATCGAGGAGGCAAGACTTAAAGGACAGCAGCTTCCGGTACCGGGTGGTTACGATGAGGAGGGCAATCTGACAACCGATCCGGCAGCGATTGAGAAGACCTGGAGAGTTCTTCCGATGGGCTACTGGAAGGGAAGCGGTATTTCCATTCTGTTAGACCTGATCTCCACCGTACTGACCAATGCAAACTCTGTTCAGAAGATCGGAACGTTTGGAGATGAGATTGGCTTATCTCAGATCATGATTGCGATTGATCCGGGTAAGTTCAATGACACCGAGACGACCGACCGCATTGTCGATGAGCTGGTAGCAGACATCAAGTCCTCTATTCCGATCAAGGAAGGTGGAACCGTCTTCTATCCGGGTGAGATTGAGATCAATACGAGAAAGGATAATCAGGAGAATGGTATTCCGGTTATCGAGGAAAAGTGGGATCTGATCACCTCTCTCTAAGCTCTAAGTTAGAATTCTAAGTTAGAAAAGGAGAATATTATGATTTTTTCATCAATTTATGCAAAGGACGATGCTAAGAAGTATCCGAAGGCAATTCAGACCGCGCTGGATTATCTGAAGACTCATGATTTCACGGCGATGGAAACCGGCGTGTATGAGATTCAGGGCAAGGACATCTACGCACAGGTTATGGATGCACAGACCGGTGCAGTAGAAGAGAAGCGTCCGGAAGTTCATGAGAAGTTCGTAGATGTACAGTTTCTGGCAAGTGGAAAAGAAAAGCTGGGATTTACACCGGATACCGGAAAGTATGAGGTGGATGAGCGCTTTGATGAGAGAGATCTGATTTTCTACAAATCTGTGGAGAATGAGGGATTCATCGAAGCAACACCAGGCTGTTACAGCATTTTCTTCCCGGCAGATGTTCACAGACCGGCAGTCGCAGTCGATGAGCCGATGACAGTCCGCAAGGTCGTAGTCAAAGTCAGTGTGGCACTGCTTTCAGAAGAATAAAAACGGGGTACTTTGCGAATCTGTCTAGTGGGCAGATCGTGAAAATAAAACAAGAGAAGGGAAAGAGGGAACTATGAAAAAGAAATTATCACTTGTATTGGCAGGCGCAATGTTAATGGCATCCTTGACCGGATGTGGCGGTGGATCTGCTCAGACAGCAACAACTGCAGCAGCAAAATCAGACGCAGCAGCTCCGGCAGAGAGCGAGGCAAAGGCAGATACCGCTACCTCCGATGTGAAGCCGGAACTGAACCTGATCATCGCTTCCAACCAGACTTCCTTAGAGAATCCGTACTCTTATGGTATGGACAAGTTCAAAGAGGTTGTTGAGGACAAGTCCGGCGGAAAGATTCAGGTAACTGTACATAAGGGAACTCTGGGTGAGAACGAGAACGAGTTGATCGAGAAGCTGGAGATGGGTGCAGCTTCTATGGTAGTTGCTTCTCCGGGCTTTATGACTGCAATCGGTGTTCCGGAGGTTGATATGTTCTCCCTGAATTACCTGTTTGACAGCTTCGATCACTGGGAGAAGTGCATGGATGGTGAGTTCGGTGACAAGATGAAAGAGACCGTAAAAGAGAAGACCGGAAATAACTTCCGTATCATGGCTTACTGGTCATCTTCTGTTCGTGATTACTATGGTAAGAAACCGGTTACCAAGCCGGAGGATTTAAAGGGAATGACGATCCGTACCCAGTCTTCTCAGGTACAGCAGGACTTCTGGAAGGCATGCGGTGCTATCCCGACTTCCGTAGCTTGGGGCGAGCTGTATCAGGCATTACAGCAGGGCGTTGTTGATTCCGCAGAGAACGACTATACCAGCTTCATGCTGAAAGAGCATCACAAGACCCAGAACGGACATTACATCTCTGAGACTCACCACGATTACACAACCCGTCTTCTTCTGATGAACGGTTCCTTCTATGATGGTCTGACCGACGAGCAGAAGGCCTGGATCGACGAGGGCGTTGAGGAGTGCACCAAGGAAGAGCGTGAGGTTGTTTACAGAATGTTCAAGGAGTCCAAGGAGAAGGTTATCGCTGATGGCGCTGAGGTAACCAACTTCGAGGATGTTGACATTGACGCATTCAAGGCACTGGCACTTCCGATTCAGGATAAGTTCGCTCAGGATAACAACATGACTGCAGAGCTGGAGATGATCCGCGCAGCTGCTGAGTAAGAGTAAAACTTAGAGTGGATGTCTCCCTCCTCTTTAGGTGGAGGGGTATCACAAGTCTTCGCAAGCGTCGACTTGAATTAGTATTTAATCATTAACATTAGGTTGTTTATGAGACGCAACAGTCACCTGGGAGACTGGGTGGCTGTTGTTCCGTCTAAAGGGTTTTTAAAGGGTCTCTTTTAGGGTTTTTAGGTGAAAGGTTTTAATGGTTTTTTGGGAAAAGGAGGACAATCATGAAGAAAGCAATTGAGATGTTGCAGAAGATCCAGATTGCGATTGGTGGATTCTTTCTGTGCGTATTTCTTCTTACTGTTGTATTCCAGATGATGTCCCGTTATCTTGGAATTGCAGCAACATGGACTGAGGATGTATCGATGTACTCCTTCATCTGGGCAGTATTTATGGGTGCAGGCGCAATGGTCTATGAGAAACGTCACTTTGCATTTACTTCAATCAGCGATATGATGAAAGATCCGGTAAAGAAGAGCATTCTTTCGATCATCATCTCTCTGATTATGCTGGTTTTTGCAGTACTGATGGCAAATTATGGTATTAAGGTTACCAAGCAGTTCTGGAACTACACCTGGGTAAACATTCCGTCCTTAAAGAGAGGACCGACCTGGCTGTGCCTTCCGTTATGTGGTATCACTTCCGCTATTTATCTGATCAGCCATATCATTGAAGACATTGGCACAATCATGAAGGGAGGAAAGAAGTAATGGGTGCATTATTAGTAATTATGTTCATCGTTTTTGTGGCGATTGGAGTGCCGATCTCCTTCGCACTGGGTGTTGTATCCTTTACCGGTATCGCCTCTCTGGCACAGATTCCGAACACCGTAGTATTTTCCAAGATGTTTAACGGTC
Organism: Brotaphodocola sp.; assembly: GCF_983179755.1. Taxonomy (NCBI): domain Bacteria; kingdom Bacillati; phylum Bacillota; class Clostridia; order Lachnospirales; family Lachnospiraceae; genus Brotaphodocola; species Brotaphodocola sp. The sequence goes on from NZ_CFAHBC010000006.1 coordinate 5,881, forward strand.
TGAACAGCTTTACGCTTCTGGCAGTTCCGCTGTTCATTCTGGCAGCAAACCTGATGAATGAGGGTGCAATCACTGAGAAACTGATTGACTGCTGTAACTCCATGGTAGGTCATTTCCGTGGTGGTCTGGCATACTCAAACGTCCTGGTTTCTATGATCTTCGCAGGAATCTCCGGTTCCTCTCAGGCTGATACCGCTGGTGTTGGTAAGATCTTCATTCCGGCAATGGAGAAGCAGGGATACGACAAGGGTACTTCCGTTGGTGTCACCGCAGCATCCTCCACTCTGGGATCGATCATCCCGCCGAGTATCACGATGGTTGTATACGCAGGTATCGCAAATGTAAGTACCGGCGCACTCTTCATGAGTGGTCTTGTTCCTGGTATTCTTCTTGGTCTTGCAATGATGGCAGTCGTTAAATTCTACTCCAAGCGCAAGAACTTCCCGAAATGTGAGAAAGTTCCGTTCTCCAAGGTTGTTCGTCAGACTCTGGAATCCATGCCGGCTCTGCTGACTCCGATCATCCTGATTGGTGGTATCGTTTCTGGTCTGTTCACACCGACTGAGTCCGCAGCATTTGCATGTATCTACGCTCTGCTTGTTGGTATCTTCTTCTACAAGACCATCAAGGTAAGAAATCTGCCTCGCATCCTGATTGAGACGATGAAACTTTCCTCTCTGTCTCTGTTTGCGCTGGCTACCGCAAATGCACTTGGTGAGCTGTTAAGCTACTATCAGCTGAACGTGATCGTACAGCAGTTCTTCACCACAATGCCGGGTGGTAAGCTGGTATTCCTGATCGTAGTAGTTGCATTCTTCATGTTTGTAGGTACTTTCATGGATGCAGTTCCGGCAATGATCCTCTTCGTTCCGATCATTCTTCCGTCTGCTACCGCACTGGGAATCAGCCCGATCATCCTTGGTCTGATCATCGTTGTTACCCTGGCTCTTGGTCTGGTAACTCCGCCTTATGGTCTGTGCCTGCTGATCGCATCATCCATCAGTGGAATTACAATTGAGGATGCGTTTAAGGGAACCCTTCCGTACTTCCTGTCCTCGATCGCAGTTCTGGCTCTGCTGGTACTGTTCCCGAACATGTGGCTGGCAATTCCGGCAACGATCTTCCCGGGTCTGTTCTAAGATCTAAGAGATTAAGATTTGGTTAAAGAAATTATTCATAAAGTGATAAAAAGAAAATGGGCTGTCGCACGAATCTGCGATGGCCCATTTTGTTGTGTCATGAAATAAATAGGATTTCACTTTATGCGCCAAATCTCATTTTTTATTTGGCAGTCATCCGGCGTTTCTTAATGTAGAGGACACCTCCGGCACAGAGCATGACGACGATCATCGAGATCGTGGATTTTAAATCTTTTTCTTCGGATGAGAGTTCCAGACGGAGACTGGAGAGATCCCCATCTGGAAGGTTCTCAAAATTTTCGCTTCGGATTTCAACGGTGACTTCTTTCGGAGCGGAGGAAAAAAGGTTCAGGCTGAAGAGATCGTTGATGTTGCGAAGGTAGATCTGACCGGATTCCGTGAGATTCTGCCACTCGCTCCAGTCGTCGGAATTTGTGTTATCCCCCGAAGCGTTCCCGTCCGAATTTTTGGTGGGAGCGGGGCTATCATTAACCCGCATTGCAAACTGGGGGTCTTCCATGCTGTCCCAGTAGAGTTTTGCCTGATCGAAGGCGGGAACAGTCATCTGAACAACGTAGCTTCCCGCCGGATCACGATCGTCGTCTGACCGGACAAAATCAGAGATGGAAATCTCGTAGGAATTTGATGAGGCGGTTGTCTGCGCAGAAGATCCCTGCGTGGTCTGTTCAGACGCTGAGACATTGTTTTTTGCATTTCCTGCAAATGCCGGGCTGGCATGACTGCCGAGGACGGAAAAACTGAGAACAGAGAGTCCGAGAACGGAAGTTGTCAGAGCCCGAGTGGGCAGTTTAATATCCATAAGCAAGAGTACCGCCATCCAATGCATAGTCCTGACCGGTGATGTAGCTTCCGTGCGGTCCGATCAAGAAGAGAGCCATTGCGCCGAGATCCTCGGTCTTTCCGAAGTCGTGGACAGCAATGCGGTTGAGGATTCTTTTCCGACGATCATCATCCATCACGTCGTCGAGCATCTTGCTGTGGAACCAGCCCGGAGCAATGCTGTTGACGCAGATATTGTCCTCTGCCCATTCGACTGCGAGACCTCTCGTCATTCCGCAGACCGCAGCTTTACTCGTGCAGTAGGGAACAACCTGGGTGAAACCGAGGTGAGCGCTCATACTCGAGATGTTGATGATACGTCCCTTGTGCGGGCTCTTCTTGAGGTAAGGGTAGCAGATCTGGCACATGCGGAAGACACAGGTGACGTTGACGTTGATGACGCGGTCAAATTCTTCCGCTGGAACATCCTGTGCGAGACATTTGTAGGTCGCTCCTGCATTGTTGACGAGAAAATCGAGATGACCGTCGTGCTTATCGGCAAGCTCGGCGCAGATCTTCTTCATCGATTCTACATTGGTAATATCGCCCTTGATGTGAACTGTTCCCGGCACACTCTCCGGATAACCCTCCTTCACCTTTCCGGTACGGCTGATGATGTATACCGTAGCTCCGGCTTCTGCCAGAGAATTTGCAATCGCAAGACCGATTCCACTGCTGGCGCCGGTTACGATGCCGGCATAGCCTTCGAGTTCTTTCATGAGATTTGATTCCTCCGTTTGGATTTTCTATTTTTCTTTGTATCGTTTAATTCTATTTATCCGATATTCCCGTGCTTTTGGCGGATTACGCTTCTTTGCAGATCAGGGTTCTTTGGAGATTGATTACAGTTCCAGTTTTCTGTGGCTTCTGCATGCCTTCTCGATCAGTTCCCAGTCGAGCTCTGCACCGACACCTGGGGTATCCGGAACGGTGATAATGCCATTCTCGATCGGAAGTTTGCCTACCATCGGAAGCTGATAGTTCTCCTCCGGAACGAAGTACTCGAAGAATTCGCAGTTGCGGATTGCACAGCTCACATGAGCATTTACGAGATCCATGTAGTTCATCGTCGTTGTGTGGATCTCACAGTTCATGCCGAAGCCCTCAGCCATATGGGCGATCTTCAAGGTGCCGGTGATACCGTCCTTCCAGCTTACATCGGCACGCACAATGTCAGCGGCACGTTGAGCGATCGTCTGAGCAACACCCCAGTGTGCGCCTCTCGTCGTCTCGGTTGCAGCGATCGGGATATCCAGAGTCCGGCACAGTTCAGTGTACTTGTAGAGCTCAAAGTCGCGGAACGGCTCCTCGAGCCACTTGTAATTCAGCCTCTCAAGCTGTCTGCCGACTGCAACGGCATCGCCCATTGTGTATTCTGCGACCGGATCACTCATCAGGATGTAGTCGTCACCGACTGCGTCGCGGATTGCCTGGTGTACCTGCATATCGAAGGAAACCGGTCCTGCCGGATGTGCCTTGTACCCCGGAACGCCGAGTGCCTTATAGTGAAGAGCCTCGTCAACGTACTCCTGAACGGTTGCATGGAAATTACCACTTGCATAGACAGGAAGGCTGTTGCGGTAAGCGCCGATGTACTTATAGAGCGGGAGATTCGCTTCCTTTGCACAGATGTCCCAGAGTGCGACATCGATCGGGCCCGGAAGGTAGACTGGGAAGAATGTCAGATGACGGTCGATGTTCCAGAGTTCCTGCCAGATGGCCTCTCTGTCGTGCGGGTCACGTCCCATGATGACAGGAGCGATATTATCATATAAGTAATTTTCGGTTACGCCACCGCTTCTTGCAGCCAGACAGGTTGCGATTCCATCAATTCCGGCGTCAGTTCCGATCTTCAGAGCGATGACATCCCAGTTCATCTCGGCGCCACCCTGACGCTTCTTGTCAAACAGGCAATGATCTCTGCTGACCCACCATGTCTCAAAACTTGTGATTTTCATAATGATCCCTTCTCCATTCTTATTAATTTTAAATTGATTTGTTTCCCTCAGTGCTCACAACTTGTAGCTATTTTGTACCCCACAGATATATCCCATATATATCCCATAGAAACTGTAACATAAGTTCATAGTAGCACAGCTATGAGGAAAAGTAAACACAAAAACGTTATTGCGTCAAAATGCACAAAAAATGATGAGAAAAACGCAAATAAGGGCAGGCGTGTTAAGAGAAAGTAAACATATCGCTGAAAAATGACGAAAATATTAAAACCAACAATCAAATCATTGACAAAACGCACAAGGAGAGATATACTGAAAACACCAAGAATAATAAAACGTTTTAGTAAAATGGGGTAGCAGGAAAGGGTTTACAATTATTTTTAGGAGGAAGGGTATATGAGAAAACAACTGATGGCAATTTCACTGGCTTCTGTTATGGCATTGAGCCTTGCAGGCTGTGGTGGGGGGAACACAACAGCGACAACGGCAGCTGCTTCAGGTGACAGCAAGACCGCAGAGACAAGCGCAGAAGCAAAGGCAGAGGAGTCCAAGGCAGACGGCGCTTCTACAACAGAGCCGGAGCTGGTCTTCAAATACGCAGAGCTGAACAGTGATGACAACATCAACACCCGCGTTGGATATGAGTTCGCAAAGAACGTGGAAGAGATGTCTGACGGACGTATCAAGATCGAGGTATATTCCGCATCTACTCTGGGCGATGAGAAGACCTGTCTGAATGCACTTCAGATGGGTGGCGGAACCGTTGATATGTACCGTGCAAACACGAACTCTTTATCTGATTATGGCTTCCAGAAACTGAACATGTTTGGTCTTCCGTTTATCTTCTCCAGCAGAGATTCGATGTGGAAGGTTCTCGAGGATGAGGAACTTGGTCAGGCATTCTTATCTGAGGGCTCTGAGGTAGGCGCAGGCATGGTTGGTCTGTTCTATATGGATGAGGGCGCAAGAAACCTGTTCACGACGAAGGAGATTAGCGGTCTTGGTGACATCAAGGGCATGAAGATCCGTGTTCCGGAGACCCAGCTGATGATGGATACGATGAAGGCACTCGGTGCAGAGCCGACCCCGATCTCTTACAGTGAGCTGTACAGCTCCTTACAGTCCGGCGTTGTTGACGGTGCAGAGAACGGATATCCGGGATATTCCTCCAACAAGTTCTATGAAGTTGCTCCTTACTATCTGTTAAGTGGTCACACTTTCAGCCCGGGCATCGTTCTGATGGCAGAGGCAAAGTGGAACGCACTGAGCGAGGAGGATCAGAAGATCCTGCTTGAGGCTGGTCAGAAGGCTTCTGATTGGAACAAGTCTGCAATCGGTGAAGAGGAGGTTGCACTCCGCAAGGATCTTGAGGACAAGGGTGTTCATATCATTGATATGACAGCTGAGGATCTGGCAGCTGCTCAGTCCGCATGTGAGCCGGTATGGGCAAACTACACCAAGGGCATCGAGGATCTGCTTCAGAAGATGGTAGAGATCCAGAAGTAAGAAGAACTTCAAGCGGAATTTCTGGAAGAGACTCCAGAAAAAGGTTTAAGAGTTGAGTTGAAATTAGGATTATTTATTAGGGCTAAGAGTTAAAAGAGAGCTTTGATGGTGATATGGGGAATCTCTTCTGTTCGTCGATTGCAGTCGGGTTTCCCATATCTTTTAGGCAGGAGGAAGTCTAATGAAAAAGTTTTATGATGCAGTATATTGGCTGTTCATGTCATTCTGCAAATTGATATTCATCTGCTCCATCTGTATTACGAGTTATGTTGTTTTCTGTCGTTACATTTTACACTCCACTCCAAGATGGGGCGAGCAGGCGATCCTGCTGTGCATGGTTTACATGGCACTCATCAGTGCTTCCCTTGCAGTAAGAACAGATACTCATATCCGCGTAATGCTGATTGATTATGTGCTTCCGAAACAGGTAATCAGTTTCCTGAAGGCGATGAGCCATGTGATGATTTTTGGATTCAGTCTTTTCATGATCGTGTATGGAATCCAGTTCACTCAGCTGATGGGAAAGAGCGTTATGTCCGGTCTTGGATGCAAGCAGAGTTTCCTGTATGCGTCTGTTCCGATCGCCGGAGTATGCATGTTGCTGATGCAGAGTGAGCGTTTTATTCTGTTTATTCTGCGCCTGATGGGAAAGGTACCGGCTGAGTATCAGACAAAGGAAGGAGAAATTACGAATGGTTAATGAATCCGTAGCAATCGCAATTCTGCTGATTTCATTTTTCGGTTTTATCGTTTTCCGTATGCCGGTCGCTTACGCGATTGGAGTTTCGAGTGTCATCACGATGGCATATCTGAAACTGCCGTTGATGCAGATTGTTCAGCTGATGGTAAAAGGTGTATTCTCTTTCTCGCTGATGGCAGTGCCGTTCTTCATCATTGCCGGTGAGATCATGGGAAAGGGTGGTATCTCAGATAAGCTGATTGAGCTGTCAGATGCCCTCGTCGGATGGATCCGCGGTGGTCTGGCAATGGTAAATATCGTGGCATCGATGTTCTTCGGTGGTATTTCCGGTTCTTCCGCAGCAGATACTGCATCCCTTGGAACGATCCTGATCCCGATGATGAAGGATCAGGGATATGACGCAGACTTCTCCACCGACGTTACGATGGCAAGTTCTGTACAGGGAATCCTGATTCCTCCGAGCCACAACATGGTTATCTATGCAACGGTTGCAGGTACCGTCTCCATCGGTCGTCTCTTCCTTGCAGGATTTGGACCTGGTATCATTCTCGGCGTTGCCCTGATGATTTACAGCTACTACGTTTCTGTTAAAAAGAATTACCCGAAGGGCGCACCGTTCAGCTTCAAGGTTCTGTGGAAGGCAGCAACAAGCGCAGTCTAGGGCATGTTCACCGTTATGATCGTAGTTGTCGGCGTTGTCATCGGTATCTTCACTGCGACCGAGTCGGCAGCAATCGCAGTTGTCTGGGCGCTGTTTGTATCTGCTTTCGTCTACAAGAAACTGACTCTGAAAGATTTCTGGCAGGTACTTGAGAATGCACTGAATACGCTGGCAATCGTGCTGATCCTGATTGCAACCTCCTCTGCATTTGGATGGCTTCTGACCTACTTAAAGGTTCCGGCAATCATCTCCAATGCAATCCTTGGCTTTACCACAAACAAGTATCTGATTCTTGTCATGATGAACATCCTGATGCTGATCTTCGGAACGATGATGGATATGAGCTGTATCATCCTGGTACTGACTCCGATCCTTCTCCCGATTGCAACGAGCATCGGTATTGACCCGGTTCACTTCGGCGTTATCATGATTGTAAACCTCGGAATCGGTCTGATCACCCCGCCGGTAGGTTCTACCCTCTTCATCGGCGCTGCAATCTCCAAGATTCCGATCGAGAAACTGTCAAAGAGCATGCTTCCGTTCTACGCAGTTATGCTGATTGTCCTGATTCTCGTAACCTATGTTCCGGCGTTCGTTATGTTCCTTCCGAACCTGATCATGCCGGTATAAGAAAGAATCCGATATAAGAAAGACTCACGCACCAAGTCATTGCGGGCGTTTGACTTGAAAAAATTACTTTGCAGAAATGCTGCTGTATCCTACTTTGAAAATGGAATGCAGCAGCATTTTTTGCCTATAAAAATCAGACAAAAAAGAAAAGGGAGAAAAGAAAATGGCAACCTGGAAAAATGATGAAGAGATGTTTCAGTTAATGAAAGAAAAATTATACACCCCGGTAGTTGGCGACATTCTGGATCAGATGGGATACAACCACCAGTTCCTTCCGGCAGAGATCCGTCCACTTGCGACGATGGTTCCGACTGCTCCTTTTGTGAATGCAGATGAGCCGGACAACCGCCTGAAAATGGCTGGTTTTGCCTGCACGATTCTGGAAAATGACGTGTTTGAAGCACCGAAGAAGCCGTTCGGCTATCTGACGGAGGCGCTTGATCAGCTCAAGCCGAATGAGATCTATGTGGCAACCGGCGCACACAACAGCGCACTCTGGGGCGAGCTGCTGACAACGACCGCAAAGACGAGAGGAGCAGGCGGAGCAGTTCTCGACGGCTACACAAGAGACACACCTCAGGTTCTTGGATTGAACTGGCCGGTATTTGCAAAGGCATGTTGGGCTCAGGATTCGAGCATCCGTACCTATGTGTGTGATTTCAGATGTACGATTGAGATCGGTCAGGTGACGATCCATGACGGCGATCTGGTATTCGGAGATGTGGACGGCGTTCTGATCATTCCGAAGGAGATCCATGAGGAGGTTCTTGAGAAGGCACTTGAGAAGGCAGCGGGAGAGAAGAAAGTCCGCAAGGCGATTGAGAATGGAATGAGTGCAACCCAGGCATTTGCAGAGTTTGGTATTCTGTAAAATTCTGTAAAGATATTTTTTGGAGCTTTCTGGGAATGAGGAGGAAAAGAGAGATGACGGCATTTCAGATTCATCAATCGGATAATGTAGCGACCGCACTGGAAAAACTCGAGACAGGATCGGTTCTTCTGCGTGGAGATGCAAATGAGACTTCTGTGGAGGCGATTGAGGCGGTTCCGGACGGTCACAAGATTGCAGTTCGGGATATAAAAGAAGGTGAGCCGATTGTGAAATATGGAGTCGTGATTGGCAAGGCAGTCAAGGACATCAAAAAGGGTTCCTGGGTGCATCTCCACAATATGCGGAGTGTATACGATGAGCGCTCGAGCCATCTGGATCTGATCACCGGAGCGCCGAAGGATGTTCGATACGAGTAATAAATCATGTGAGTAATGTCCTAAACGGAAGCCGGAAAATCAGGGAGAGAATCAAAGGAGCAAGCGAGATGGAAGAAATGAAAAACTGGGCGGATGTCCGGTGGCAGGGATATGCCAGAAAAAATAGTTCCAAGGGAATCCGCAACCGGATTCTCGTCATCTATACCGTAAAGTGCAGTGAGTTTGTCGCAAGACAGATCGCGGAGAGAACGAATCACACAGATGTCGAGGTGCTTGGATTTGACGGATGTACAGACAATCAGTACGCAGTTAATCTGCTGATCAGCCTGATCCGCCACCCGAATGTGGGCGGTGTGCTTGCAGTCGGACTCGGATGCGAGTATGTACAGCCGGAGTGGCTTGCCAATATCGCAAGGGAGGAAGACAAGGAAGCCTCGTGGATGTTCATCCAGCAGGAGGGCGGTACCCGCAAAGCGATCGAGAAGGGAATAAAATGGGTCACTGAAGCTCTCGAACGCTTAAAAGAAGTGCCGAGAGTCGAGATGGGACTTTCTGACCTTGTCATCGGTGCAGAGTGCGGAGGCAGTGATTACACGAGCGGTCTTGCCGGAAATGTCGTGGTCGGAAGATTTTATGACAAACTCGTGGATCTCGGTGGAACGGCGATCTTTGAGGAGATTGTCGAGGCAATCGGTCTTGTTGATCTCTTGACTTCCCGTGCGGTGGACAAGAAAGCGGAGGAAGAGCTTCGCTACACCTATACAAAGGCGCTTGACTACTGCAAGTCAGTCAGACAGTATTCCGTCAGCCCCGGCAACTTTGCCGGCGGTCTCTCGACGATCGAGGAGAAGAGTATGGGAGCCGTCATCAAGAGTGGAAGTCGTCCGATTCAGGGAGTGACGAAGGTTTCCGTCGCACCGCCGAGGAAGGGACTGTGGCTTTTAGACTCGACACCCGATCCGTACTGGATGCAGTTTGGAATCACGAATCCAAATGACAATGAGGGGTTGATGGATCTGATCAGCTGTGGCGCACACATCGTCTTTCTCGTGACCGGAAGAGGAAATGTGGTTGGAAGTGCAGTCAGCCCGTGCATCAAGATCACCGGAAATCATAAGACCTACGAGCGTATGAAAGAGGATATGGACTTTGATGCAGGTCCGGTTCTCGCCGGTCAGTGCACGCAGGATGAGCTTGCCGATCAGCTGACGCAGATGGTTGTGGATGTCGCCGGTGGGGCATGCAGTAAGAGCGAGGCACTCGGGCACAGGGAGTATTTCATTCCGTATAAGTATCAGGAGAAGACGGTGGGAAAATCTTGTGAAAATAAATAGATGGAGAAAGTGAAGGAGGAGCACAACAATGGGGGCATTTACACAAGAGCAAATGGCAACATTCCAGATGGGGGATTACTATTCTTTGAAAGGACAGACCGCTGTTGTGACAGGCGGAGCAACCGGACTTGGACTTGCGATCACCCGCTGTCTGATCAGCGCAGGCGCGAAAGTTGTCGTTCTGAGCCGTGGCGCGCAGGAAGATGCACAGGAGGTCTTAAAAGAATTCGGTGACAGAGCTGTCTATTATCCATTTGACATCACAGAGACTGACAAGGCGCAGGAAATTGCAGATCGAATCATCAAAGAGCACGGACCGGTCAGCATTCTCGTCAACAATGCAGGAAACCACTGCAAAAAGTATATCTGGGAGATGAGCGTGGAAGAGTATGTGAACGTGCTGAATGTTCACCTTGTAGGCGCATTTGCACTGACGAAAGCATTTGTTCCACATATGAAAGAGAATCGCCGCGGAAGAATCATTTTCCAGGCAAGTATGACAAGTTATATCGGTCAGCCTCAGGTCGCAGGATATTCAACTGCAAAGGCAGGATACCTCGGTCTGATTCACACGTTGACAGCTGAGCTCGCCGAGTACGGCATCACCGTCAATGCGATCGCTCCGGGCTGGATCGATACCCCGATGTTCCACAAGGCAACCGACAACGATGCACCGCGTCTTGCAAAGATCATCGGCAGAATCCCGGCAAAAGAGGTCGGCGATCCGATGGATGTCGGAATGTGTGCAGCCTTCCTTTGCAGTGAGGCAGCAAGATACATCAGCGGTACCTGCATTCCGGTTGATGGCGGAGCACTGATTGGATTTTGACGGACTTATCGGAATATAACCTGTGAGAAAAACAGATTGCAGAAATGACAGGAGGTTTAAGCAACATGAATACAACATTTAATGAGGAACTGTATCTGACAAATGAGACGGGACGCATGCTCTACCACAAGTATGCGGAGCATATGCCGATTATCGATTACCACTGCCATCTTCAGCCGAAGGAGATCTACGAGAACCGTCAGTTCGAGGACATCGGTGAGATGTGGCTTTCCGGCGATCACTATAAATGGCGTGCGATGAGAACGTTCGGCATTGAGGAAAAGTACATCACCGGCACCGAGACGACTTACTATGAGAAGTACATGAAGTTTGCTGAGATTCTCCCGCAGATGATCGGAAATCCGATCTACATCTGGTGTGCACTCGAACTTAAGCGTTTCTTCGGAATCGACGAACCGCTGAGTGCGAGGAATGCCGACGAGATCTACAAGCGCACAAAGGCAATGATTCAGGAGAAGAACATCACGCCAAGATGGTGTATGGAAATCTCCAATGTCGAGCTTGCAAGCACGACCGAGGACCCGATCGATGATCTTCACTATCACATCGCACTGAAAGAGGATCCGTCCTTAAAGACGCGCATCATCACCGCTTTCCGCCCGGATAAGGCAATGTTCCTTCGTGACAAGGAGTTTGGCACCTATGTAAAGACGCTCGGTCAGGTTGCAGGAGTCGAAATAGTGACGTTTAAGGATTTGATTGGTGCACTTGAGTCCCGCCTTCAGTATTTCCAGAAAGTGACCGGAACGACGGTATCCGATGATGGAATTCCGGATTTTACCTGGGTGGACGCGACCGAGGAGGAGATCGAGACGATCTTTGAGAAGGCAGTCGCAGGTGAGCCACTGACAAAGAGAGAGGATGACCAGTACCGCAGTGCCTTCCTCTATGAGATGGGAAAACTCTACTGCAAAAATGGATATGTGATGCAACTTCACATTGGAACATATCTGAATGCAAACCGCAAATACGTCGCAGGCGTCGGAAAGAGCACCGGTTTTGACTGTGCCGATGACTCGACTCAGGTACAGAGTGTCGGAGAACTTTTGAATCGTCTGACCCTCGATGATATGCTGCCGAAGACAATCTTGTACTGTCTTAACGGGACAGATACGGAAAATTATGCTATATTGGCAGCAGGATTCTGTGAAAAGGGAACAAAGGCGAAGGTTCAGTTGGGTGCGCCGTGGTGGTTCCATGATCAGGTATACGGAATCGACAGGCAGTTGCGTGCAGCTTCTAACCTCTATCCGGTCAGCCTTTCTGTCGGAATGTTGACGGACAGCAGAAGTTTTCTGTCCTACCCGCGCCATGAATTGTATCGCCGTGTGCTGTGCAATTTCTTCGGTGAGCTTGTGGAGAGAGGAGAGTATTTCTCCGGAGAAGAGGAACTGGCAAAGACGATCCAGAATATTTGCTACAACAATGTAAAAGAGTATTTTGGCTTTTAATAGAATTGGAATGTTGGTTTGCGATGAAATTCTGAGGAAGATTGCATGATCGTGCCTAATAAATAGAAAAAAGAATGAATGATGAGGGAATCATGCATAAAAGAATTATGCAGTGAATGATGCAAGGATTATGTGATGTTCGGAGGATGAAAATAATGAAGCGCAGAGTAACGATCAAGGATATTGCGGCGGAGGCGGGAGTGTCACTGGGAACAGTCCATTTGGCTCTCAGTGATAAGCCCGGCGTGGGAGCGGTTACCCGTGAGCGGATTCGCCAGATTGCGAAAGAGATGGACTATCATCCCAATACGGTGGCGTCCTCTCTGAAGCGAAAGACACTGCATCTGGCAGTTTGTTTTCCGGAGGTGGCAGGAGATAACCGCTACTACTATCCGCAGCTTTGGAACGGATTTCGTACCTATAAGGAGAGTATTCAGGATTTTAATATCTCGATTCGCGAGTTTGCCTATCCGGAAAATGGAGATGGGCGGTCGATCGATTTTCAGAAACGGCAGAGAATTGTGTTGAAAGAACTGGAAGAACTTCTCGAGAACGGGAAGCTGGATGGTCTTGTGATCCACGGGAATCGATGTCCGTTCAGTGCCGAGAAGCTCCACTCCTATGTGGATCGGGGGCTGGCACTCGGACTTCTTGACACGGATATGCCGGAGAGTGGACGACTTTTCTGTGTATCGGCAGATTATGACATCATTGGAAGAACGATGGCGGAGATTGTGATGAACCGGATTCCTTACTGTGGAAGCATTCTTCTCTGTGCCGGAATTCGGGATTATCCCTCCCACAAGCGGATTGAGGATGGATTTGATGCCTACATGAGAGAGAATCATTTTGACAATCTGATCTACCGGGAGTATTCCAACCTGATCTGCGAGGAGAACTACCAGAAGATTCTTGAGCATGTGAGACGACCGGATTTGGCAGCGGCCTGCTGTGTCTCATCCCGAACAAGTGTGATGCTCGCACAGGCGTTAAGAGAGTGCGGAAAAGCGGGAAAAATCGTGACGATCGGGAGTGACATTTTTGAGGAGAACAAAAAAGCTCTTCAGGAAGGCGTCTTTCAGAACCTGATCCAGAAAAATCCGTTTGCTCAGGCCTACATGGCGACTCGTCTTTTGGTGGACTATCTTTTGAAAGATATGCGGTCGGAGGAATCCTTTGTGGTCGGAAGTCAGATTGTATTTCGGAGCAATCTGCCGTTGTTTGAGAGAAATTCTGTGCGCTTCTTGGAATAAGAGAGGATGGATTTCAAGATGAGTCATAGTCATATGCAGGAGAATCAGGTACCAGAAAATCAGGTATCAGAAAATAAGATGCCAAAGAATCAGGCACAGAAAGTAGAGCAGAGGCCATTAAATGGCAGAGTTCTCGTCAGTGATTGCCTTGGACGGCAGGAGTTCAATACCCAGCTTTTGTATTTCACCTGCTCCTCGCTCGCAGAGAATGATGAGAGAATTTACCTGATCAGCGATCGCGGTGGCAGTCCAAATGTCGTGTGCAGGGACATGTTTACGGGGCAGGAGACAACGCTGACAGACAACAAGAAGGGCATTTTAAAAAGCTATGTGTATTTCGACGGAACCTTCAACGAGGGTCTTGGAAAGGCGAGTGTCTGCCTTGATTATAAGAAAGAGATCATCTATTACATTCAGGATGACAAAATCTGCAAGGCAGATCGTTTCGGCAATCGCAAGGAGCTCAACCGCGTTCCAGACGGACGCATGACGGCATTCACCCATGTCAGTCTCGATGGAAAACGCCTCTGTGTGCCGATGACTGATGGAAGATGCCTGGATTTTGACCCGGAGACCGAGGGATCCGGACTTGACAAACGCCCGGTCTATGACATCGATGGTCGTGTTCAGAAGGAGAATTTGAGCAGTTATCTCTGCGTCTATGATACGGAGAGCGGAGAACTGCTCTATGAGAAGCAGGTTCCGAAGTGCTGGATCACCCATGTACAGTTCAATCCGGTTGATCCGGAGAAGATCATGTACAACCACGAGTGGTCGAGCTTTGATTGCGGAATCCGCCGAATCTGGATGTATGATCACGCTTCCGATACGATCACGAGAATCCGCACTGAGGGCACAGATACGCTCGGAAATCCGGGTGGATATGCGAGAAAAGCCGGAGACTGGGTCTGCCATGAGATGTGGAGTGACGACGGAAAGACGATCATTTACCACGGTGGATATGAGAACGGACCGGCGATGGTAGGAAAGTATGAGCTTGCTTCGGGTAAATACTGGGAGATCGCTCTGCCGGATGATTACAATGCATACGGACATTTCACGATGGATCACAGAGGAAATCTCGTCTGTGACGGATATTTCAAGTATCCGTGGGAGATCAAGAAAGTGCGCGAAAACAGCACGGACAACGGGCCGGACCCGCACAAGAAGGATGCCGAGTACATCTGCAAGGTGCTTCCAGACTGGGAGAATGGTGTGCTTGAGTGGATTCCGCTGTGTAAGCATGAGAGCGACTGGCTTGGTCAGGATGCACATCCGCATCCGATTTACAGTCATACCTCCGACCGCATTTTCTTCAACAGCCGGATGGACAAGAAGGTCAACGTGTACTGCGTATCGGCAAAGACACCGGAGTATTTACATGAATAAATAAAGGTTCAGGCGGGGAATCCAATCTGCGGATTCCCCGTTTTTCATTTCACAGGAAATTGCTGACAAAAAAATAACAAATATGACAAAATTGTCATTTTTCCGTCATGATCCATTAAGGTTCCTCCTGTAAAATAAAAATCAAGTAAGAGAAAAAATAATAAAAGAAATGGAATGGAGCGAGAGGAGGAGTTTTTTATGGTTGCAGTAATTGGTTTTCTGATGATCATCGCGATTGTCGCCCTGCTTTTAAAGGGAAAAATGTCACCGATCGTTGTTCTGGCAGTTGTGCCGACGATTGCAGCGCTGATTCTTGGATTTGCCCCTGTGGATATCATGGGATTCATCGCAGACGGAATCAAGACAACGACCAGCAACGGTATTTTGTTTATCTTTTCCGTTATTTACTTCGGAGTACTTTCTGATACCGGATTGTTTGATGTGATTGTGGGATGGCTGGTAAAGCGTGCAGGTAACAACGTTATCGCCGTTACCGTTGTCACTGCCCTGATCGCAACGATCGCACATCTCGACGGAACGACAGCCGTTACCGTTTTAATCACAATCCCGGCTATGTATCCGGTTTACAAGAAGATGAAGATTGATCCGAGAATTCTTCTGTGTATCACCGGTGCGTGCATGGGCGTTATGAACCTGCTTCCGTGGGGCGGTCCGACCGCAAGAGCTGCAACCGTTCTTCAGATGGATGCAACCGAGCTGTGGCATATGCTGATCCCGATTCAGGTTGTAGGACTGATTATGAACATCGCGCTTGCTGTTGTACTTGGCATGGTTGCAATCAAGCAGGGCGCAGGTGCTGGCAAGGGTGAGGTTGTTGCAGAGGATACAAAGGAGAAGGCAGAGACGGATTCTTTGAGAAAATCCAATGCGTTCTTAATTTTTAACTTCCTGCTGACCGTCGGCGTTATCGCCCTTCTGTCTACTGGAATCGGTAAATCTTATGTAGTTTTCATGTTGGGTCTGTGTGTTCTGCTTGCAGTCAACTACCCGGATCAGAAGACTCAGGACAAGCTTGTAAAGAAGCATGCTCCGGCAGCATTGGCGATCTCCGCAACCTTGTTTGCAGCGGGTGCAATGGTCGGTGTGTTCGATGGAACCGGAATGCTTGAGGCAATGGCAAGCGCAATCATGGCAATCATTCCGTCCGCATTCGGAAAGTTCATCCACCTGATCTTCGGTGTTCTGGCACTTCCGCTTGGACTTTGCATTGGTACAGATGCATACTTCTACGGAATCATGCCTCTGGTTATGCAGGTTGGTGAGACCTACGGTGTGGCATCTTTGAATACCGCACTGACAATGATCATCGGTAAGAACCTTGCACTGATGGTAAGCCCGCTTGTTCCGGCAACTTATCTGGCAATCGGTCTGACTGGAACCGAGCTGAAAGACCACATGAAATTCAGCATTCCGCCATACTTCTTTGTGAGCTGTATCATGCTTTTACTTGGAGTGGTTCTTGGAATTATTACGGTATAAGAGCTAATTTTTATTACAATTTTCGACTTTTGACATATTAAAAAAATGGGTGGAGATTAAACAGTGCGAGCGTGCTGAATGGTCTCCGCCTGTTTTGTGTGTTATGAAAAATAAGATTCTCGTAACAAAATGGGGGAGCATCCTGTGAAATATCGGAGAGAATCTTGTGCATGATCTTGTGCATGTTGGACCGATCTTGCTATAATTGATGTGACAGAAACGCTCAATAGACCATCGAAGTGTTTTTTAATTTTTATGATATGGATCATGGATAGAGACGATAAAAAGATATTAAATGGAAGATATGGAAGATAAGGGAAAAGAAAACCAGATTTTAACGGGAGAGAGGGATGACGGAATATGAACGCAGAAGAGATTCTTGTAGTGGACGATGAGAGGGCAATCCGGCTTGCGATCCGGACAGCGCTGGCGCGCGAGGGCATGCATGTGACCGAGGCCTCGGACGGGGATGAGGCGCTTGAACTGCTCCAGAAACAGCATTTTCATCTGGTGATTCTTGATGTAATGATGGAGCGGGTCGGTGGTTATCAGGTGCTCCAGAGCATGCGAGCTTCGGGGGACAACACGCCGGTGATGATGCTCTCAGGAAAATCGGATGAGATGGATCAGGTGCTCGGACTTGGATTTGGCGCGGACAGTTATCTGACGAAACCATTTCACATTGCAGTTTTGATTCAGACAGTTAAGGCATTGATTCGCAGAAGCCAGATTTACAGCCAGATGGCGCCGTCTGCGATTCAGAGAGGTCCGTTCACGGTCGACACCGTGAAGATGGAGTGCCTGAGAAATGGAAAACCGTTGAATTTCACGGCGAGGGAGCAGGCACTCTTTCGCTTTCTGATGGAAAATCCAGGTCAGGTGTTCACGAAGGCACAACTTTACATGCAGGTCTGGAATGAGGCGATCGTGGACGACAACACGATCACGGTCTATGTGAAGCGGATTCGCGACAAGATCGAGGATGACCCGAAGAATCCGGACTATTTAAAGACAGTTCGTGGAATCGGCTACAAGATGGATTTGTGAGTGGAAACTGCAAAAGGCATGAATGAAGGGAGACAGATAGAGGAATGAAGAATCTGAACGCATGGTTGAACTCATGGGTGAAAAAGCACGTCACGGAACTCGTTTCTATTCTGTTGATTGCACTGCTGTCGCTTGCGATGGTTGTTGCCTGTCTGACGTTTTATCGGAGGTATCGGGAATCGATGATTCGGACAGAGGAAAGCCAGCTTCTGACGATTGCGGGTGTGATCGGAAACAACTTGAGTTCCTATCTGAATTCGGAACTGAAGCAGATTGATCTTTATTATGAAGATTATGAAGATTTCGATGATCTGGAAAGTCGGTTCAGCGATTCGAGTCAGGGCGATTCAAATCAAATTGAGAATCAGAGTGTTCTCTCGGCAAAGATCAGTGAGACGGAGCGCAAAATTCGCAGACAGACGGGATATTTCCTGCGTGAGAGCGAGGGGCTTTACGATCAGATCCTTCTTGATACTCCGAATGGAGAGACGTATTCGTATCTGACCGATCATGCAGAAATTTTGAGTACAGCCTCGAGTGCGCGGGAACAGATTGAGAAGGCAGGGAAAACAAGCGGGGAGATGACCGATCAGAGGGGAAATTCGCAGGCAGAGATTGTCGGAAAGCAGTTTTCACAGCAGAACGGATGGTACGAGATGAAGATTGCGAAGAAGATCGTCACGCAGGAGGGCGAGTATGTGCTCCTGTTTTCGATGGATCTGCATCGCATTTACCAGAAGATTGTCGAGCCGGTCAAGATCGGAGAGAATGGCTATTCGGTCGTGAAAGACCAGAATCTTGATATCATTATGCATCATGCGACGGATCAGATCGGAATGGACGCTGTCAAGGGGCGGAGTCTGCGTTACCCGTCTCTGAATTTAACGAGCCTGGATTCATGGGTTGAGCGCCAGACAAAAGAAGATTCCGGAACAGGAATTCTTGACAGCTATGTCTGGGATGACCCGTCCCTGCCGGCTGTGCGAAGGATTGTCGCGTTCACGGTCATTTACATTCAGGGAGAGCGGTGGATTGTGAACTCAACTCTGCCGATGGAGGAGCTTGACAGTCCGTTAAACCGGATGATGGCGGTTCTCGTCGGAATTGTAATGTTTTATGTTCTCGTGCTCGTCTTTGCGACACGGATGATCCTCAAAAATCGCTTTCTTGCAGTTTCCCAACAGAAAGAGATTTCTTATTTGAAGGAAATCAATCAGGGGATGGAACTGCTTGCGCGAAAGAATGATGAAATCCGCCATTACCAGAGAATTCAGTCTCTCGGCATGATGGCAAGCCATATCGCGCATGAATTCAACAATTATCTGACACCGGTGCTGATCTACTCGGAACTTCTTGAGAATGACGAGAGCATTTCCGAGGAAAATCTGGAGATGATTCGGGAGATCACACGCTCGGTCGACAAGGCATCGAATCTTTCGAGGGAGCTTCTGGCATTTTCGAGACAGGATATGGGAGTTCGGCTTGAAAAACTGGATTTTACGGAGGAGACGAACAGTGCGCTGATGGTTGTGCGCCAGCTTGCGCCATCCGCGATCACATTTCGGGCGGAAATCACTGAGGAGAGCCTTTTTATCTGGGGACGGCGCGGAATGGCAGAGCATATTTTAATGAACCTGTGCAAAAATGCATTTCAGGCGATGGAACATTCAGAAAAAAAGATTTTAACGGTCTCGCTAAAGAGGGAAGATTTAAAGCAGAAAGAGGGGAAGATGATCTGTCTGCGGGTTTCCGATACGGGATGTGGAATCAGCGAGAGTGCGCGCCAGCAGATCTTTGAGCCGTTCTACACAACGAAGGGGTCGAGACAGGGAACCGGTCTTGGACTTTCGGTTGTCCAAAACATGATCCGCTCAGTGGACGGAAGGATCGAGGTGAAGAGTGAGCAGGATCAGGGAACGTGTTTTGAGCTGTATATTCCAGAGTATCAGGCAGATCCACAGAGCGATCAGAAGAAAGATAAGGACGGACGCAAGCGCCTTAAATCCGTCTCGAGGATTGCGATTGTATCGTCGGATGAGAGGCTGCGGAAAATGAAGGGAACGGCGCGAGGAAGCCGTTACAGCATTGATCTGTACGAGCATCCGGCTGTTCTCATCGACAAGGTTCAGAAAAATCCGGAGCTCTATGAGATGGTGGTTGCGGATTATATGATTCCGATGATGAACGGAATCGAGCTTTGTGAGATCCTGCGCAGAGTCAACCCGGAGATCCGCCTGATTCTGACTTCTGATCAGGTAGAGACTGATTTCGAATGGTATCGAAACAATGGAATGATCGATCGTTTTATGACGAAAACGGAATTTCAGGAAGATTTTCAACATATTCTGCAAGAAAATTGTAAGCCAATGTAAGAGAATCGTTCTTGCACCTTTGACATATCATGCTATGATAGAGGATGTGAAAAAGGCAGAGATTGGAGGCAGAAGAAGTTGAACACAAAAAAGAAGTACTTAAACTTAAATTGGAAGTACTGGTTATCTCTGTGCTGTCTGGTGGTGCTCACCGCATTTACCGGAATTACGGGAATCATTCAGGCACGGGCAGAGGAAGGAAAGCCGGCTCCGACGGAGTTTGCGCATATAACCAGTTGCACGGTGGAGAATGGAAAACAGGTGTCGATCAAGGGACAGATGGAGGGAACGTGGTCAGATTCTGCGTATTATGACAATTATCTCTATCTGTTTGAGATGAAACCTTATCAGAGGGATCTGAAAGGCAGAACAGACTACTGCGCATGGATCACAAAGGGAGATGCGCTGAATTTTCAGACTCCGCTGAATCTTGGAACGGAGCAGGATGCGCTCTGCTCAAGCTATGTCGTTGCCGTCTATGACGGAAGTGAGTACACGATTGTCAGCAACGAGGCGTATATCACGAATCCGGAGTCTGTGGCAAAGTACACCGATGCCTACAAGAGTGCGCAGACAAAGAAGGGTCTGCTGATTCAGACGACCCCGGCAATGCTCTCAGATGCGTTTTCTCTGGGTGTCAACCATGTGATTGTCAACATTCCGTTCAATCACATTTTAGGAAGCGGAATCGACTATCAGTATGACGGAAAGACCTATCATTTCAGCAAGGACGTGCTTGCTGTCTATGATGACACGATCCGCCGGATGTCGGAGAAGAATATGACGGTGACCGCAGTCATCCTGAACGGATGGAGCGATTCGACACCTCAGCTCTATTATCCGGGTGTGACAAAACAGCCTGCTTCAAGAGCAAACTACTATGGCTTCAATGTGGCGACTCAGGAGGGTTATGAGACGGTTCGCGCAATCGCGTCCTTCCTTGCAGACCGTTATGGAAGCCTGAAGTCCCCATATGGAAGAGTTTCCAATTGGGTAATCGGAAATGAGATCAACAACCAGCTCTGGAACTACATGGGACCGATGAGCCTTGATCAGTATGTCGAGGAGTACCAGAGAGCGTTCCGTGTGTTCTACACCGCAATCAAGAGCACGAGTGCGAACAGCAGAGTATTCTTCTCGACTGACTATAACTGGAATTACGATGCAGACGGAAGTCTCAAGTACAACGCGAAGGATGTCATTGATACGTTCAACAACAAGATGATTCCGGGCGGTTCGATGGATTGGGGACTTGCTTACCATCCGTACTCGATTCCGCTGACGGAGCCGGAGTTCTGGAATGATGCAGAGACCGGACTGATCAAGAATGATGCGTCCTCCCCGGTTGTCAATATGCTGAATTTGAGTGTGCTGACAGATTATCTTCAGCAGGCACAGTTCCGCAATGCTTCCGGTGCTGTGCGCCACGTCATTCTCTCCGAGCAGGGCTTTACCTCAAAGAGTGCGACGAGAGGAACGACGGAGGATCTTCAGGCAGCGGCAATCGCTTACGCTTATTACATTGCAGACAGCAATCCTTATATTGATGCGTTCATTATGAGCCGTCAGGTCGATGCACCGACAGAACTCTCTGAGTCCCAGGCATTTGGCCTGTGGCACTGTGATGAGAGCAAGCAGAACGACATTGTGGCGACAAAGCAGAAACCGTCATGGATTGTATATAAGAACATCGATAACAGGAATGCGACGCTCGAGACGACAGAGCAGTACAAGGCTCTGATCGGCATCAACAAGTGGAGCGATGTGATTCCGAAGTTCCGCTGGAGGAGCCTGGAAAAGTAAGAAATGCAAAAAATTAAAGAAGAAATTTAAAAGAAAACTCGAAAACTCAAAAAGAAAATTTTGAAACGGCACGGAAATCGTGTCTGGTGAAAGCCCGTTTTTCCTTTAAAATCAAGGGAAAATCGGGCTTTCAAAAAAAATAAAAAAAGTTTTGCAAAAGTGTTGACAAAAACAACAATATGCAGTATACTAACTATCGTTGCAGCGGACAAGAGCTAAGAGCTAAGGCAAAGAGCTCAGAAAGTTGTGACAGGCGATAAGCCGGATGTGCGCGTAGCTCAGCTGGATAGAGCACTTGGCTACGGACCAAGGTGTCGGGAGTTCGAATCTTCTCGCGCACGCTGAATAGAAAGGGCATCCTCTTCGGAGGGTGTCCTTTTTCGTTGTATGGAAAGAATCTTGACTAACATTTGACTAACGTTTTTTTCAAAATAAAAAATAATTTTTGAGACGAATGAAGGAGAGCACCAATGCTATATCAGATCGTGGACGGAAGTGTGTCACTGGGAGGAAAAACGATTCTCTCTCATATCAATTTTGAGATTCGGGGGAATGAGAAGATCGCGGTTGTCGGACGCAATGGAACAGGAAAGACGACGCTTCTGCGCCTGATCTCGGGCGAATTAGAACTTGACCGCGATGATTGCAGGCAGGGTCTCGGCATTCTGAAGTCGAGACAGCTCACGATCGGGATGCTGCACCAGCATTTAAGCGGGGATCTCGGGCGCACGGTCGAGGAGGAGCTTCTTGAGGCATGCCCGTGCAAGGATCGTTTTGACCGGGAGCGATTCGCTTATGAAATGGAGTATGATCGCCTGTTTACTGGATTTGGATTTTCCAAGGAAGATAAGCAAAAGAGACTTGAGGAATTTTCGGGAGGAGAGCAGACAAAGATCGCGTTTATTCATCTTCTTTTGATGAAACCGGATATTCTTCTTCTCGATGAGCCGACGAATCATCTCGATATTCCGACGGTTCAGTGGCTTGAGGAATATCTGCGAGAATATCCCCATGCGGTTGTGATGGTCTCTCATGACCGCTTTTTCCTTGACCGGACGGCAGAGGTCATCTATGAGGCATCTGGCACGTCTCTGGTGCGCTATGCGGGCAATTACACCCAATACCGCGCAGAGAAACAGCATGCGCTTGAGATCCGAAAGAAGGCGTGGGAGCGTCAGCAGGAGGAGATCAAGCGTCTGGATGAAGTCATTGAGCGCTTCCGTCATAAGCCGACAAAGGCTTCGTTTGCGCGTGCGAAAAAGAAACAGCTTGAGCGCATGGAGCGCGTCAGTGAGCCGAATCCGGAGGAGATGAGAGTCCATTTTAGGGAGATCAGTCCTCTGATTCTCGGGAGCAAGTGGGTGTTCACCGCGGAACACATGAAAATCGGATATGAGAAACCGATTCTCGAACTGTCACTGAGAATCCGCAGAGGACAGAAAATCGGTCTGATCGGTCCAAATGGAGCGGGAAAGAGCACATTTTTAAAGACGGTTGCAGGGTTGCTTCCTCAGATTGCGGGGGAGGGCGGTCCGGGCAATCAGGTGACAATCGGATATTTTGACCAGCATACTGCAGAATTTGCCTCGGACAAGACGGTGTTGGAGCATTTTCATGAACTGTTCCCGGCGATGACGGAGAAGGATGCGAGAAGTGTGCTCGGAGCTTACCTGTTTCGAGGAAAGGATGCGGGACGCAAGGTATCGGAACTTTCCGGCGGAGAGCGCTCGCGCCTTGTTCTCGCAGAACTTTTGCAGAGTCGTCCGAATTTCTTTGTGCTCGATGAGCCGACGAATCATATGGACATTCCGGCAAAAGAAGTTCTTGAGACCGCATTTCAGGCTTACACGGGGACGATTCTCTTTGTCTCCCACGACCGGTATTTTATCCGTCAGGTCGCAGATGCCATGCTGATCTTTGACGGCAGAAGTGCGATGTATCATCCGTTCGGGTATGAGCACTATCTTGAGCGCTGTCGCAAGGAGGCAGAGGGTGTCTCGGTTGCAGAGCAGGTGCGGGCAGAGGATATGGCACTGATTGAGGGGATGCGCGCCGTTCCGAAGGCGGAGCGTCATCGTCTTCGTGAGATTCCGACGGAGGAGGCCTATCTTGACTGGAAACTTCGCCTTGTGTGCGAAAAAATGGAGCCGGCAGAGGAACGTTATGCGATGCTTGAGGAGCGTGTGAGAGACGCAGAGCAGGCGATTTGTGAATCGGAGGCGTATTGGAGAGAGATCACAACCGGAATTATAAGTGCGACGGAAGTCTCAAGGAAGATGGAGACAGAAGCGAATCCATCAGATCAGTCAGATTTGCTGGCTCAAGTTCCAGACCAATCTTCAGACCAAGCCCCAGATTTTGAAACCTTGCGTGCCAAACGGGATCAGGCATGGGAAGTCTGGCATCAGACCTGCTTAGAGTGGTTTGAGAACTGGAATGGAAAAACATTTTGAGAAAAAAGATAGATCTGGGCACTTTACATTTTAGACAAAAATGGATACAATATAATGTATGATTTGAAGCTTATTTTGAGTGATCATGCATGAGATGTGTGCGATTGATTTTTGTCAGGAAACAGGCAAAGCGGGTGGAGGATAGAAAACGTGGAGTATGTCGGAGTAAAGAAAAAACAGGGAAGTATCGTGGAGGTGCTCAAAGATGCCATTCTTTCCGGGGACATTCCGAATGGCACGGAGATGACGCAGAATGAACTTGCACAGAGTCTTGGCGTATCGCGAATGCCGGTGCGCGAGGCGTTGATTCTTTTGGAATATCAGGGATTGATTGATCGTTTGCCGAACAATCATGTCAAAGTGAGTCAGCTGACCGATGAATTTTTCCATCATGTGTTTCGTCATGCCTCTCTTTTAGAGGCGGAGGCGCTTCGGGGATGGCAGAATCCGGAAGAACTTCCAGAGCGGGAGATGGAATTTCATCGCGAAATCTGGAAGAATCATCGTTATAGCTTTTCCAAAAAGGCACTTGAGACGCTGATTGAGATCTATACGGCTTTTGTTGTGAACAGTGGAACGTGTATCGAGAGTGAGCGGAAGCTGATGATGGCGAGGGCGCTGTGGATAGCCGGAAAGCAGGAAGAGGGGACAGAGGCACTCTCAGAATATTTTGAGATGCTTGCAGCTGCGATGATTAGAATGAGAAAAGAGAGAGGGGATGGAACATGTTAGGATTAAAACCGATTCAGCTTCTTCCGGCGCGTGAGCGAGTGGCTTCTGCGCTGAGAAAAGCGATTATATCAAAACAGATTTCTGAGGGAGAAGTGCTTGCACTTGAGACGACGGCTCAGGAGCTCGGTGTCTCGGTGACACCGGTGCGCGAGGCATTTCAGATTCTGTCAAGAGACGGACTGATTGATTTAAAACAGAATAAGGGAGCTGTCGTGCTGGGAGTCAATGAGACGACGATCCGGGAGCACTATCAGGTCCGCGCGGCGCTCGAGAGTGAGGCGTGCGTACTTTGCTGTGAAAATGGGGTGGATCTCGATGCGATCCGCAACTGTGTGGAGTCGGCGCAGGAAGCGCTCGATCAGGACAATGCGGGGGATTATTCGAATTATAACCAGTCGTTTCATTATGAAATCTGGAAGGCATCAGGCAATGAAAAATTGAAAAATATGCTCTCCGAGCTCTGGAACGGTCTGTCAATGGGCGTGAAATCGACAGCGCAGGAGTATGCAACGAAGTCTCTGACAGAGCACAAGGAGATTCTGGAAGCTCTCGAGAAGCGGGATCGTGATCTGGCGAGAAAACGGATGCACCGCCATATCATCCGAAGCATGGAGGATGTGCTGACGCGCTACCGTTAAGGAAGACTCAAAGACTTAAAAATTCAAAATCCCTGTGCACAATGCACAAAAATAAACTCGAAAAAATAAACACAATGCTGAAAACATCAATAACCTATTGACAAATTTGGCATTGTGTTTTATTATGAGCATGCGAAATGGATACATTATTAAATATAAAAAATTAAAGATCACAAAAACGTTTAATATCTGCGGGTTGGCAAGTTCTTCAGCGAACCAACAAGTAAACGAACGAGTAAACCAATCAATCAGGAAGACAAATAAGAATGAAACATCGGAAGCGTTGTAAGAGAGCGTGACAGGGGAGTACTGATTCGGAAGGCGATCGGAGAGAGTATGTATTTGAGGGGTATCCACGAAATCGGCGCCGAAATACCAAAAAGAAACCCGAGAAATGCGTGTATGCATGGGGAAAAGCAGGAGGAGTTTATGAGTCCATCAACCATTACTATTTTGTTTCTTTTGTTTGCGATCGTGATGTTCGTGACAGAGAAGATCCCGTTAGGTGTGACTTCGATGATCGTCTGTATTGGACTTGTCGTCACAAAGGTACTGGATGTAAAGACAGCTTTTGCAGGATTTATTGACAGCAATGTCATCTTGTTCGTCGCAATGTTTATTGTCGGCGGAGCATTTTTTGAGACCGGAATGGCAAATGAGATCGGCGGAATCGTGACAAAGTTCGCGAAGACTGAGAGAATGCTGATTATCGCAATCATGGTGATCGTGGGCGTGATGAGTGGAGTTCTTTCCAACACAGGTACCGCAGCGGTTTTGATTCCGGTTGTAATCGGAATTGCAGCAAAGTCCGGATATTCCCGTTCCAGACTGCTGATGCCTCTGGTATTTGCGGCAGCGATGGGTGGAAACCTTTCCCTGATCGGTGCGCCGGGTAACCTGATTGCACAGAGTGCACTTCAGGAACAGCTTGGAATGTCCTTTGGATTCTTTGAGTATGCGATTGTCGGAGTTCCGATTCTGATCTGTGGAATTCTTTTCTATGCAACGATCGGATACCGTCTGCTTCCGAACCGCGAGCCGAAGGACGATGGTGCATTTGACCAGACTCAGGATTTCAGCAATGTTCCGCAGTGGAAAAAGATTCTCTCCCTCGTGATCCTTGTGCTGACTCTGGCTGCAATGGTTCTCGAGGACAAGATTGGTATCAAGCTGTGCATTTCCGGATGTATCGGTGCTTTGGCTCTGATTCTGACCGGTGTTATCTCTGAGAAGAATGCGCTCAAGTCAATTGACTTAAAGACGATTTTCCTCTTTGGTGGTACGCTTTCTCTTGCATCTGCACTTTCCAAGACAGGAGCAGGAGAGCAGATTGCAGACCTTGTAATCAATGCCCTTGGTGAAAACCCGTCTCCGTATGTGCTGACCTTCGTTGTCTTCATGCTGTGCTGTGTGTTGACGAACTTCATGTCCAATACGGCGACGACGGCTCTGATGGTTCCGATCTGTCTGTCTGTTGCTCAAGGAATGGGAGCTGACCCGAGAGCCGTTCTGATGGCTTGTGTTATCGGTGGTTCCTGTGCATACGCAACCCCGATCGGAATGCCGGCAAACACGATGGTAATCGGTGCAGGCGGATATACATTCATGGACTATGTGAAGTCCGGAGCTCCGTTGATTGTGATTGCGACGATTGTCAGCATGATCATTCTTCCGGTCGCGTTCCCATTCTTCCCGTAAAGAGAGAAGACAAGCCAGGGGATGTGCCTGTTTAGAGACATTCACTGCGAAATAGGCATAATATAACGTATTTTGGGTACAAAAATATGTGAAAAAATTACAAAAAAACACTTGACAAACAACGCAAAACGATATATTATGAAACCACGAAATGGATACATTATTAAATATCAAAGACAACAAATTAAAAACAAACAACAAAATCCAAACAAAAATCAAAAACAAAAAAACATTCACATGAAGAAACAGGAGGTTATGAGATGAGCAAGAAAGAACAGGTTGAACAGCTTACCACGTATATGGCGCATTTTGTAGACCATATCGGTAAGAAACTGCCGGATGACATCATCGCAAAGCTCGATGAGCTGGCAGAGAAAGAGGATAGTCCGCTGTCCAAGGTTATCTACGCAACGATGAAGAAGAATCAGGATCTGGCTGTTAAGCTGAACCGCCCGAGCTGTCAGGATACCGGAGTTCTTCAGTTCTGGGTAAAGTGCGGTACCCAGTTCCCGCTGATCGGTGAACTTGAGGGTCTTCTGAAAGAGGCTGTTGTGAAGGCAACCTTCGAGGCTCCGCTGAGACACAACAGTGTTGAGACTTTCGATGAGTACAACACCGGTAAGAACGTCGGCAAGGGAACCCCGACCGTATTCTGGGACATCGTTCCGGACAGCGACAAGTGCGAGATCTACGCATACATGGCAGGTGGCGGTTGTACCCTTCCGGGTAAGGCAATGGTTCTGATGCCGGGTGCCGGATACGAGGGCGTTACCCAGTTCGTTATGGATGTTATGACTTCTTACGGTTTGAATGCCTGCCCGCCACTTCTGGTTGGTGTAGGTGTTGCAACTTCTGTTGAGACCGCTGCACTGCTTTCCAAGAAAGCTCTGATGCGTCCGTTAGGAAGCCACAATGAGAACGAACGTGCCGCTTACATGGAGAAACTTCTCGAGGACGGCATCAACTCCATCGGTCTTGGACCGCAGGGTATGGGCGGAAAGTACTCCGTAATGGGCGTACATATTGAGAATACCGCACGTCATCCTTCTACGATCGGTGTTGCAGTAAATGTTGGATGCTGGTCTCACCGTCGCGGACACATTATTTTCGATAAGGATCTGAACTATACCATTACTACACATTCGGGGGTAACATTATAATGATCGAGATTAGAGATGGAAAGAAAATTCTGGTAACACCGGTAAGTGATGAAGATTTAAAGGATATCCATATTGGAGATATCGTATATCTGACAGGTAGCATGACAACCTGCCGTGACGTAGCACATCGTCGTCTTGTAGAGGAGCATCGCCCGCTTCCGGTAGATGTTCGCAACAACGCCATTTTCCACGCTGGCCCGATCATCCGTCCGCTGGAGAATGACAAGTTTGAGATGGTTTCCGTAGGTCCGACCACTTCCATGCGTATGGAGAAGTTCGAGAAAGAGTTCGTAGAGCAGACCGGAGTAAAGGTTATCATCGGTAAGGGCGGTATGGGCCCGAACACCGAGTATGCCTGCAAGAACTTCAAGGCGATCCATTGTGTATTTCCGGCCGGAAACGCAGTAGTAGCTGCTACTGAGGTTGAGGAGATTGTTCGTGCCGAGTGGCGTGATCTGGGTATGCCGGAGACGCTGTGGAACTGCCGAGTTAAGGAGTTCGGTCCGCTGATTGTCTCCATCGATGCAGATGGTCGCAACATGTTCGAGGAGAACAAGGTGATCTTCAACGAGCGCAAGGATAAAGCCGTAGAAGAGATCTGCAAGCACGTTGGATTCATCAAATAAGATTAAATGAGACTTATTTAATTCAGATCAACATGAGATCAACACAACCAAACACAAAACCAAGAAATGATATACTGCCTGATAATGTAAAAAAATCAACTGCATACATACAGAATCGAATCGGAATGTGATGAAATCTTCGATTCTGGAATAAAAAGGATTTCCGGCACTTCTGCCTTCTTCCAATTTCTGCCAAAACTGGAGGGAGACACACCGGAGGTCCTTTTTTTATTGACTCTATGTCAATCGCTGGGGGAGATTGACAAATGAGAATGAAACGCGTATAATCGGTTCTAAATAGAATAGTTCTAAAAAGAACTATTCTATTTGATAAAGTAATAAAAAGCAACAAACAGAAATAGTAGAGAGATCGAAATACAGAGGAAGGGATAGGGAGCGCAGGATGGATATAAAAAATCATGGAAATTATTGTACGGTGATGCGCGGGACATTCAAACTTCAGGAACTCTATCAGGAACCGGTTCGCAGGCAGTATGGGCTGTCAAAGGTGGAGATTGTGATTGTCAATTTTCTCTACAACAATCCACAGCGCGATACGGCGAGTGAGATTGTGCGTATGAGGATGCTTCAGCGAGGAAATGTCTCTCAGGGAGTGGAAGCCTTGATTCAGAAAGGATTTCTCAAGCGGACGGAAGATCCAAAAGATCGGAGACGGATTCATCTGTCGCTGACTGAGAAGGCAACTCCGCTCGTCACGGCGGTTGAGGCACAGCAGGAGAAGATGCTCGCGCAGATTTTTGCAGGCTTCGATGAAGAAGAAAAGAATCTCTATCAGGAGATGAATCGGAGAATCGAGGAGAATATTCTGGTGGGGCTTGAAGCGAATCCACAGAGGGACGGAGGCTGTGGAGAGAGCGGAACGAGTAGTGAGTGTGGAACTTGTGGAAGATATGGAAAACGTGAGGAATATGGGGAGGAAGAAAATGCAGAACGATAAAAGTTTTCTTGGAAAAGAGCCGGTCGGGAGACTCCTCTTTCAGTTGGCAATTCCGACGGTGATGGCGCAGATCATCAATATGCTCTACAATGTCGTGGATCGAATTTATATCGGACATATTCCGGGGAGCGGGGCACTCGCACTGACCGGAGTCGGCGTGTGCATGCCGATTATTCTGATTGTGTCGGCATTTGCATCGATGGTCGGCTCGGGTGGTGCGCCAAGAGCGACGATTGCGATGGGAAAGAATGAAGAGGATCAGGCGGAACAGATACTTGGAAACTGTGTGACGCTTCAGTTGATCATTTCGGTGATCCTGACAACAGTTCTGTTGACGTTTGGACGGCGGATTTTGCTGGCATTCGGCGCAAGTGAGAACACGATCGAATATGCCTGCGAGTATTTGAATATCTATGCGATCGGAACGATCTTCGTACAGTTGACGCTCGGCATGAATACGTTTATCACGGCGCAGGGATTTGCCAAGATTGGCATGCTGTCTGTGCTGATCGGCGCAGTTGCAAATATTGTGCTCGATCCGATTTTTATTTTTAAATTTGGGATGGGAGTGCGCGGAGCCGGTCTTGCGACCGTGATTTCTCAGGCAATGTCATGCACCTGGGTGATGTCGTTTCTTCTTGGAAAGAAGACGTATCTGAGAATTAAGAGAAGAAATATGAGACTTAAGAAAAATGTTGTAGTGCCGACACTGACGCTTGGACTTGCGGCTTTTATCATGCAGTCGAGTGAGAGTATCATTTCGGTCTGCTTTAACTCCTCCCTGCTTCGCTATGGCGGAGATCTCGCTGTCGGAGCGATGACGATTCTCACAAGTGTGATGCAGTTTGCGATGCTTCCGCTTCAGGGACTTGGACAGGGTGCACAGCCAATCATCAGTTATAACTACGGCGCACACAATGCAAAGCGTGTGAAGGAGACATTCGGACTTCTCGTCAAAGTCAATCTCTGTTACTCGATCATTCTGTGGCTCTGCGTTCAGCTGTTTCCGGGGACGTTTGTATCGATGTTCACCTCAGATGCGCAGTTACTGACATTTGGAAAATCAGCATTGCGCATCTATATGGCGGTGATGTTTGTGTTCGGAATTCAGGTTGCCTGTCAGCTCACATTCAGCGCACTCGGAAATGCGAAAGCCTCAATCATGGTGGCAGTCATGCGAAAATTTATTCTGCTGATTCCGCTGATTTATTTGCTTCCGCATCTGTTTGCAAAGAATCCGCTGATGGCAGTTTATCTGGCGGAGCCGGTTGCAGATACGCTTTCTGTGATCTTTGCAAGCACGCTGTTTGCATTCCAGTTTAAAAAAGCTGTGAGGGAGATGGAGGGTGAATAAAAAATCCGTTCCTATTCTTCGGTATAAGAAGGGAACAGGAACGGATAAAAGTGGGCAGTGGTGATTGGATGATTGTGCAAGATTAATTACCGGCGGTGACTACTGTCGATGAGGTTGTAGAACTCGTGTCCGTTGTCGGTGCGCTCTGGGAGACATTCTCAGGTGTCGGGGAGGTCAGACTTCCATTTCCTGCCTGAACACCCGGACCACCGGTCTGGGAAGAAGCGCCGACCGTAGGAGTTGCAGAGACGGAGTGATTTTGACTGCCTGCCGGTCCGACTGTGGAGGTGGAAGAACCATTTCCGGTTCCAACCTGACCGATGTAGTTTTTAAATGCGAGCTCGACGCAGACATTTCCGGAAATTCCGTTTACGGATGCAGTCTCAGTCGGTTGCCAGATCGTGCGGTTTGCAAACTGATTGTTCGTGGAACCGTAACGTGCAAGCCAGATGTCATAAGGAATCTGAGAGGTATCCATCTCAGTGCTCAGCTTGTTGAAGTCGCTGTATACAATCGGGGTGTAGCCGTTGTCTGCGATCACCTGACAGAACGCATTGATGACATCGGTCAGCTCCTGAACCGACAGTGTGAGGATGTAGGGGGATTCGATGTCGACGGCGATCGGGAAGTTTACGTTGTAGTTTCTTGCGGTATCGACAGCGAACTGACCGGCTTTTCTTGCCTCCTCGACGGTCTTGGTCTGGAGGTAGATGTAGGGAGCAGTCTTGATGCCATGAGCACTCGCCTGACGCATATTCTGGTCGAAGGTCTCGTCCATCGTGATCTGCCCCTCGTAGCCGTAGGAGACCATGCGGACGAAAGCGAACGAGATGTCATCGCTTGCAACCTTTGCCCAGTCGATGTTTCCCTGCCATTTGGAGACGCTGATTCCGCGCATCAGAACGCCGTCAATCGGGTTGCCCGATGCGTCGACATACTGCCCGTTGATCTTGTGCCATGCCTGGTCTGCGATGAAGGATGAGGCAGAAGAAGAGCCGGTAGCAGGGCTGACGTTTGAAGGGGAGGCGATGGAAGCACCGCTTCCTGCGACGATAGTTCCAGCGTAAGAGGAGAAAACAGGCTGTGCACACAGACAGAGACTGAGGCAGGCGACTGCAAATTTTTTTATGTACATGTGAGTTACCACCTTTCGTAAGATGGTAACAGTATACACCTTTTTTGATGTAACTGCATTTACAATTCCATTACATCTATTACAATTTTATGAAATTCTTTTTTACAAATCGCATATCCTGCAAAATTTTTCATTCAAAAAATTTGAATTACAATCCGATTTAAGTCGACGCTCGCGGAGATTTGGCGCGTGATTTTAATTCCATCTCAAAACATCTCGGAAGTCTCGAAAATCACGATTCGCTCTCTCGGATTATGTCCCTCAAACAGATCCTGACAGTCAATCTCATCATAAAATTCCAGTTCGTTTACCGTCATCAGATAGGCGAGATACTCGTCCTGCGGGTAGTAAAAAAAGAGCTTGATGTTTCGCGGATTTTTGTAGTAGGAGTCGAGGACTCTCGCGAGAACACTCTTTAAAATTTCAGTGGAAAACGGATTAAAAAAGAAAATTCGGTTGATTTCGGGAGCGACCAGATACTGCTCAGCGTTTGCAAGCACAAATTCTGTCCGGGCGCCGGAGACTGCACTTTCTTTATTTTTGCATGCCTCTGCATTGATCCGTTTATCATACTCGATCCCAATCGCCCGACATCTGGTTTGGTAGGCGAGAAAGAAGTCAACCCGCCCTTTTCCACATCCGTAGTCGAGAAGAACGTGATTCTTACGGATCTCCCCACTGTTTGCGAGCCGTTCAAGAACCGTGTAGGGAGTCGGTTCATAGGGGTAGCAGTACTGATCTGCGTTTGAGTCATCCCGCCCGGTGGTATGGATTTTCAGAAGTTTGTCCCATTTGTTTTCCTGATCTTGTGTCTGAGCCATAAAATAAAATCCTCATAGTTTGTAAATTTTTGTCTTTTAACTATTTTATCATAAGCGAAATCTTCCAGATTTTCAAATTTTCTTCAGCTTCTTTTCTGGTCTTCTTGTGCGCAAGACCGTATAAATTCACCGGAAAATGTCCATCCTTACATTCAGAGTTGCTGTTTGGACTTGGGATTCACACTCCCTATCAAATCTGCGGAGGTAAAGGATATGCCTGTCTATAAGGTGGAAATTTGTGGCGTGAATACATCAAAGCTCCCGTTGCTCACAAATGAGGAGAAGGATGCTCTTTTTATGCGGATCGCAAAGGGGGATAAGAGTGCCAGAGAGCAGTATATCAAGGGAAATCTGCGTCTGGTATTAAGTGTTATTCAGCGCTTTGCCGGCAGTCAGGAAAATATTGATGATCTGTTTCAGATCGGCTGTATTGGGTTAATCAAGGCGATTGATAATTTTGATCTCTCCCAGAATGTGAGATTTTCGACGTATGCGGTACCGATGATTCTCGGGGAGGTGCGCCGTTATTTAAGGGATAACAATTCGATCCGCGTCAGCCGTTCCCTGCGGGATATTGCATATAAGGCGATCTATGCCAGGGAGGCACTGACGCGCCGTCTCTCAAGAGAGCCTTCGATCTCGGAGATTGCAGAGGAGCTCGGGATGAGCAAGGAGGAAGTCACCTATGCGCTTGATGCGATTCAAAGCCCGGTCAGTCTTTATGAGCCGATCTATACGGATGGAGGAGATCCTCTCTATGTGATGGATCAGATCAGTGACAAGAAACATTTAGAAGAAAACTGGGTCGAGGATCTTTCGCTTCGGGAGGCGATGAAACATCTGCCGGGACGGGAACGTCACATCATCGATATGCGTTTTTTTGAGGGAAAAACCCAGACCGAGGTCGCGGAGGAAATCCATATCAGTCAGGCACAGGTGTCGAGACTGGAAAAGAGTGCGCTCAGGACGATGAAAAATTATTTGAGTTGAGGAAATCATTTACAAATCACTTGCTCTGCGATATACTAAATGAAAACAGAGAATTTTATACATTAAAGTGCTAGAGTAAAATGAAAAATACAAAAGAACTGAGAAAGGCAGGAAAGAAATATGTTAAAACAGGTGTCTGTTTTTGGCGAGAATTCAAAGGGAACCTTGCAGAAAATCACCAGTATTTTGGCGGAGGCTGAAATTAATATCTGGGGGTCTGTCACGAACGACAGTGCGGAGTTTGGAATCATCCGCATGGTTGTCTCCGATCCGGAAATGGCACAGGAGAAGCTCACAGAGGCAGGTTATATGTGTCGTCTGAGCAATGTACTCGGCGTTGAGGTGGCAGATGAGGTTGGAAATTTGAATCGTCTCCTGCTTGCGCTCTCCGAAAGCAACATCAGCATCAATTACATGTATCTCTCGTTTAACAGAGATTCCGGCAAACCGGTTATGGTCTTCAATACGGACGGCATCTGGGAAGTTCAGGAATGCCTGAAGTCTAAGGGATATAATCTGATCTAGTTAAAAAATTTTACAAAAAAACTCTCATGGATCTGTGACGTTGAAATATTGCAAATACAGACTTATGAGAGTTTTTTTGAAATTATCAAATAAAATGTATCAAAATCATATAGAAAATCGTACCTCCGGCGATCGAGAGAAGCATCTGGCGTTTCCAGAGATGAATGATTGTCGTCGCAATGATGGCGAGAAACTCCGGTGCGCCGTGTGTGCCATGAAGAAGGTCAACGTTTTTCAGGCAGTATACAACAAGCATACCAAAGACTGCGGAAGGAAGATATTTTCCAATGTACTGGATAAATGCGGGTGTCTCCCGTTTCTCCGAGAAGATAAAAAATGGAAGAAAGCGGGTTGTCATTGTCGCAAGGATGCATAAGCTGATTGTGATAATTTGTTGTGGAATGGTCATGAGATGAGCCTCCTGTCTACTTGATACTTAATCCTGTTAGGCTGAAATTTTCGCCGTAAATTCTTTTACCTTGTTTTGCCTGCTGCAATTTCTTTTATTGTGCTTTCTTTCAGAGTTGTTTCTTTGTTCGTGATTTCCTCTTCCATGTGCTCAATCGGTTTGCGGAACACAGCGAGCAGAATGATGATCGTGATCATCGTCGGAATCATGAAGGTGTTCGCTCCGAAGCCGAAAAGGCAGAGTGCAGAGACGGAAAGACCGATGATTGCGGAAACATGATTTTTTTCTTTGAGCCACTGCTCCAAAAAGATCACAACGAACATCGAGGTCATGACGAAGTTGATTCCGGTAGTGTCAAAGGTCAGCAGAGAGCCGATCAGTCCGCCGAGAGTGGCTCCGAAAACCCAGTAAATCTGATCTAGGAGGGTGACGAAAAAGAAAAACCATCCACGATCAACACCTTCGGGAATCTCTGCGGAACAGTTGATTGAGAAAGTCTCATCGCACATTCCAAAAATCAGATAAAATTTTTTCCATCCGAGTCCCTTGAATTTTTCTAGCATCGAGAGACCGTAAAAGAGATGACGCGCCTGAATCAGAAATGCCATGATAAATACCTGAACTGGTGCGAAAGGGCTTAATAGCATCTCAACAGCGACAAATTCGAGGGAACCTCCGTAGATCAGCATGCTCATCATCAGTGGATAAAAGAAAGAAAAGCCGGAAGCGTTCATATAGATGCCATATGCCATACCGAGAAAACAGAACCCGGTAAAGATTGGAATCGTGTGTGGGAATGCGGTCTTGAACGCCAGTCGTTTCATAAGATAGCTCCTTTGTATAAAATTTTGTGATCCTCAGTTTTTTTATTTTTCAAGGGTTTATTATACTACCTGTGAAATTTATTTGTAAACAGAAAAAAGGATAAGGGCAGAGAAGACTGAGAACCAGAAAAGGAAGGCGAGTTATCTGTAATACGGTTACAATCTTGTGTCCTCTGTACATTTGGAATGAGATGGTTTAAGATGAAACGTGAAAATAAAGAAGTAGTATACAAAGTAGAAAAAGCCAAAAAATGTAGGAAATGTAGAAAAGGTAGAGAAAACCAGAAAAATCTAAGAAAACAGAACAGAAAATGAATGCGCGAAAAGCCCACGCCTTTAGGTGTGGGATGGATAACAGAAAGTTTTTGAATTAAAAAAGGACAGGAAGATATCGTGTTTTCAGAAAACAATCAAATAAGACAGAATGAGGAAGATGCGAAGCAGGTGTTTTGCATGGAGGAAAATGATGAATCGAACAGAACTTTTTGCACTCGTGAAAAAAAATTATCAGGTGGAGCCGGACTATCCGTGGCGGGATACAAATGCAGTGCTTCGCCATCGTGATACAAAAAAATGGTTTGGAGTAGTCTTGAGCGTGGAAGGGGAAAAAATTGGTCTGGCAGATCAGGATGTGCTAGATCTTTTGAATATCAAGTGTGATCCGATTTTGATTGGTTCGTTGATCACGCAGGAGGGATTTTTCCCGGCTTATCACATGAACAAAGAAAACTGGATCAGCATTCTTCTGAGCGAGGAATCGGAGGAGATTTTTAATCAGCAGATAGAAAATCTTCTGGATTTGAGCTATGAGCTGACAATCGAAAAAAAGAAGACGAAGAAAACAAATGCAAAGAAAAAGAAGGTGGAGTAAAGAAGGGCAAAGCAAATGAAAGCTCAAAAACCCGCTTTTAAATTTTGCAAAGAAGTGTATAATGGAATCAGCGCTGAAGGTTCCGGACATAATTTCCGAACAGGATTTCCGTG
This sequence comes from Brotaphodocola sp., assembly GCF_983179755.1. Taxonomy (NCBI): domain Bacteria; kingdom Bacillati; phylum Bacillota; class Clostridia; order Lachnospirales; family Lachnospiraceae; genus Brotaphodocola; species Brotaphodocola sp. Next base: position 42,830 of record NZ_CFAHBC010000006.1, read on the forward strand.
CAAAATGACCGGACGGAATGGAAAGGATAAATAGGATTTTTATGAAAAGAACGTATTTGATTGACAGTGAAAATATCAATGATGTATGGGTGGAAATCCTTGATGCCCTTGAAATCGGGGACTGCATCATGGTTTTTTTCACAGATAAAAGCGCACACATGGGATACGACCGAATTGTTCGCCTGATGGAGCTTGAAAAAGGAACGGTAAAATGGATTCGCTGTTTTGGCGGTCAGAATGCTCTCGATTTTCAGCTGGTTACCGAGCTCGGTCATCAGATTTGTCAGGATCAGGAATGCGAGTATGTGATTGTCTCAAACGATACCGGATATGATTCGGTTGTTCGCTACTGGCAACAGAGAGGATGCAGTGTCAGCCGGATGAAAGGAATGGAGTGCACAAAACTTGCGAGCAGGATGAAGAAACAGCGCCAGGAGGAACCCGGTATTTCGATTTTCTTGAAGAAGAAAACGTTTGGGGAAGTGACTCCAGAAGCAGTAAATTCAGAAGTAGTATCTTCAGAAAATTCGGAAAAGGCGGTTTCGGAAAAAATCGTTTCTGAGCAGGGCGATTTTGAAAACGCGGTTTCTGAGAATGGATTTTCGAAGGATCAAATTTCTGAGAGCGAAGCGATTGCAGAGACGGCAAGCTCAGGCTTCGAAGAAAAGCAGAGCGTGCAGGTGCAGCCTGCTCAGATGAACACCCAGGAAGATACTCAGAAAAGTCTCCAGAAAAATGCTCAGAAAAATGTTCAGAAGAGCGCGGTGGCAAATTTTGTGAAGGAGATTGTGGACGAGGCGAAGAAGTCAGTTTCTGCTTCCGTTGAGATCGGAAACGAAGAAAAATCGGAAAATCTGGAATCTGAGTCGGATGCCTGCGATGGCGCAGAATCGGAGAAACCGAACCGGAGAAAGAGAAGACGGGGAAAGTCCTCAGCCGTGCTTGCAAAAACGCTTTTTGACAAGGTGGCAACGCCTGAGCGCAAGGCGCAGGTGGAATCGCTGACAGATACCGCAAAGACGGCTCTGGGAGTGGTTTTAGAGACAGCATCGGAGATGATCGCAGAGCAGATCGCAGAAAAGAATTCCGAGAAGAATTCTGAAAAAAATACGGAGAAAAATTCCGAGAAAAGCGCTGGGAAAAAGACCGAGAAAAAAGTGGAGAAGAGCGCAGAAAAGAGTGTAGAAGAGAACACTCAGAAGGCTGAGAAGGCTGAGAAAAAGACAGAAAAGAATGCCGGAAAAAGTGCAGAGAGACATACCGAGAAACTCGCAGAGACAAAATCAGAACCTGCACCGGAATGTGCTGTGACAAAACCGGATTCTGAGGAAACTCTAAAGAAAACGGAAAATAAAACAGAGGAATCCGTGATCGAGTATCCGGAACTTGAGGATGAGAGAGATTTGAACTATGATCCGGACGAGGATCAGGATGAAGATTCCGAGGAAGAGCCAAATGAAGATCGAAATGATGGTCAGAATGAGGCGCAAAAATTATGCAGTGCTGATGCAGAGAACCTGGCACAGAATTCTGTGCAGAAGGATGTTCAGGAAAAAGAATCCGAGAACAGGAAGAATGCAGAGAATTTAGAGAATGCAAAAAAATCAGAGCTTGCAGAAAAGCAGGGAGAGTCGGAAGCATCAGAAGAGACAGAGGCGCAGAGACTGGCATCATACACGCCGTGTCAGCGCTCAGTTCTCAGAATTTTCCGCGCAAGCGGAAGCACAGATCCGCACCAGGATCTCAAGTTTTTCATGGATATTTGTGGGACGGTGAAACTTTCCAACATGTCGATGGTTCACAATATGCTCGAGTATCAGTTCGGTCAGGCAGTGGGAAACAGTCTCTATCGCTATCTCAAGGAGAATCCGGAGTGTAAGGAAGAACTTTCTGCCGGATACAGCAACCGCAGAAAGCAGAGGGAGAGAGAGTATCTTGACCTGATTTTAAAAAGAAATCAGATTGAGATTCAGGAAGAGGCGACAGAGATGATCTGGAAGATTTTAAGCGGACTTCCGCGCAAGAATCTCAGTGGAATTCACACGGCTCTGGTGAAAAAATTTGGTCAGGAAATCGGAAGCGGTTACTATGCGGTGCTTCGCAACCATGTGAAAATTATTCGCAATCTGTAAGGGACAGAGAAGAGTCGTCAGGAAGCAAGGGACGAGAAAACGAAAAACCGAAAAACCAAAAATCAGAGATCAAGAATCGAAAGAGAAAAAACAACAGTAAAGTAAAATTAAAAAGCAAAATCAAAAAGTAAAATCAAGAAGTGAAAACCAGAAAACTGGAAATGAGGAAATGCCATGAAGATGCAACTTGCGAGACTGATGGATGCGATGATCGGTTATGATCAGGGGGATGCAAAGAGAATTCAGCATTTTGTGAAAGTGCACGATTTTGCAACCGCGATCGGAAAGTTAGAAGGACTTGATGAGGAGACGCAGTTTATTTTGGAGAGTGCGTCGATTCTGCATGATATTGGCATTCATATCAGTGAACAGAAATATGGTTCAAGCAGTGGAAAATATCAGGAGTTGGAGGGTCCGGCAGAAGCCGAGAAACTCATGCGGGAGGTTGGCGGTTACACGGAGGGTCAGATGGATCGGATCAAGTATCTGATCGGTCATCACCACACTTACCATGAGATCAACGGAATGGATTATCAGATCCTGGTAGAAGCGGATTTCCTTGTGAATCTTTATGAGGACGGGGAATCAAAGGAGACGGCAGAGGCAGTATGCGGTCGGATTTTCCGCACAAAGACGGGAATCCGTTTTCTGTCGCAGATGTTCGGAATTTGATGGATTTGGTTCGGATTTGAGAAAATAAAATATGTCCGCTTTAGCGCAAGATGGGCGATTGGCATGAAGAAGAAACGTTCGCATGCCAGTCGCCTGTTTTTTATATGATAAGAAATTGCGTCCTATGACACAAAATGGTTTCGCAAGAATGCACTTCATTAATGAATTCGCAATCTTTTTTCCGTGATAAAATCAGAATTCTTCGGTATGCTTGTGGCAGAGAAGGGGTGGTGGAAGTGATTGAAGCTGTAATTCGCGAGAAACTGAGAGAAATTAAGGAAACGGAGCGGGTGAAAATCATTATGGCAGTGGAGTCGGGAAGTCGTGCATGGGGATTTGCTTCGCCCGACAGTGACTATGATGTGAGATTTGTCTATGTTAGAGAACCGGAAGAGCTTCCGGCGGAACTGAAACCGATCATCGATGATCTGCTTGAGCAAAAGAAGAAACTGCCAGAGATGGGAATTGCTCCTAGAATTCGGGAACTTGATTGGTTTATTGAGAGTGAGATTGAGCGAATCAAGCAGGTCACAGATCAGGCGGAGAGCAAGGAAAACGACTGGGAGGCGCTGAACCAATTTTTTTGTAAACAGGTGGGAATTAAACCACAGGTTCAATGACAGGTTGCGCTTTTTGCATTATAATAAAAGAACAATGACAGCGGAAAGTAAGGGTAGATTGTCTGAGTAAAAAATGATAAAATAAAGTCGTGTTTGTGGGTGGGAAGGAAAAACGGAGGAGAAGCTATGGAACCGATTTATATGTCGATTCAGCAGAAAGAAACGGGAAACCGAATCAGAGCCCTTCTGAAAAAGAATGGCTATACGGTAAGGGACATCCAGGGCGCTATGGGATTTGAAAATCCGCAGGCGATTTATAAATGGCTGTCCGGAAAAACACTGCCGAGTCTTGACAATCTCTTGATTTTGAGCCGAGTACTGCACACCACTATGGAAGATATCCTCGTCATTGACGGGGATATTTTTTGTATGATAAGAAATTGCATCCTATCATACAAAAACGCTCCGCAAAGATGCCTATCGGTTTATTGCGTTCTAAGAGTGCATCGCTTAGGCGTTTGCTGATTTATTTTGAATATCTTCAGACACATCATCAACCGCATTATTAGGGGAAGGGAGACAGAACACGTATGATAAAAAACTTCTGGCAGTTTGAGTCTTTTTCGCCGTTTTCACTTTCGTACATGTACATTGATTACAAAGCGTATCTTGCGGATGCCCTGTTTGCCCAGGAAAAATTAAAGTGGAAAATCACGCATGAGATGGATCGGGAGGACTTGCCGTACTGTGTGATTTTCTGCAAAATTCGTAAGCGGGATCAGAAACGGTTTGTGCAGGTGATGGAAAAACTTGCAAATAAAGCCCTGCTTTGCGTTGGCGGGGAGTATGAGAAGTATTGCAAAGAGATGGATGCGATGATTTTTCAGCATTTGACAGAAGAAGTGAGTGCAGGCACAGAAAATTAAAAACGGGAACAAAATAAAATTTGTGTATGATTGGCAGAAAATCGGTCGCAAAGGTAAGGGCGAGAGAAAGTCCAAAGTATATCAAACAGGCAGGGAGGAAACGAGCATGGGAGCAGAAAAGAAAAAGTATGTTTCAATGGATAAGAGGAGCAAGCGTGAGCAAAAAGAATATTATTCAAGCATGAGGTGCGGGTGGAACGGTTTGAATCCGGCGACGAGAACGATGCCGAATGGAAAGGCATATCGGAGAAACAAGGCAAAACAGGAAGAGCAAAGACTCAGCAGAGAATTTCGGGGAGGAAGTTCTGCTGAGTCTTTTTCTTTACTGTATGTTTAAGGCACTCAGAATTTCCTCACAGATTTCCTCTGCGCTCTTGCCGTCTGTGGCGACGGTGATGTCTGCGACAGACTCGTAACGACTGCGTCGTTTTTCCATCAGACTGCGGATGTAGTCTACATTCATGTTGTTGTTTAAAATCGGGCGGTCGGTGTTGTCTTTCACGCGCTCATAGACGGTCTCCGGAGTTGCGGTCAGGAGTACAATGCGTCCGCACTGCTTCATGATTTGGGTGTTCTCTTCGCGCATCACGGCACCGCCTCCACAGGAGACGATCATCGGGGAACACTGGGAGAGATCCTTTAAAAGAGTGGTTTCGAGATCACGGAAATAAGACTCTCCGTGTTTGGCAAAAATATCCGGGATCGACATGCCTTCCTCTCTTGCGATTGTCTCGTCCATCTCCATCTGGTCAACAGGAAGCATTTTTTTGAGCTGGGTTGCGATCGTGCTTTTTCCAGCCCCCATAAATCCGATCAGGAAAATATGGGAATTCAGTTCGAGATTGTTGCTATATTTTGCCATAAAAATAATCCTTTCTCACTTTCGTAAAAATAGTGGTTCGCTTGCCATTTCCCCTGTTGAGAAATTTTGTAATTCCCTACCTATAGAGGAGGGGGGACACCCACTCTGAGTTATTATAGCAGGCGCAGAATGGAATAACAAGTTGCTAACTTCAGAAAAGAGTAGCAATATAAAAAACAATATGCTATAATAAGTAGTATTGAAAACCAGATATTGAGGGGAAATGATTCGAGAGGAGAATTTTGAGACTATGAGTTATAAAGTGACAGGAGACAGCTGTCTCGATTTGACAAAGGAGATGAAGCAGAATCCGCACTTTCAGATGGTTCCGCTGACACTTCAGGTGGATGATCATATGGTGATTGATGATGAGACATTTGATCAGAAGGCGTTTATCAAGATGGTGAAGGAGAGTCCGAATTGTCCGAAGACCGCTTGTCCGTCGCCGGAGGCGTTTAAGAATTCTTATGAAGGAGATGCAGAGGATGTCTATGCAATCCTCCTGTCAAGTCATTTGAGTGGATGTTACAATAGTGCCACGGTCGGAAAAGATATGTACGAGGAAGAGCACGGTGCAGATCATAAAAATATTTTCGTGCTGGATTCCGAGTCCGCGTCTGCGGGAGAATTGAATCTTGTGCTCTATGTTCGTGATATGTATGAGCAGGGAATGAAATTTCCGGAGATTTCCAAAAAACTCGTGGAGCTTCGCGATCGCCAGAAGACGTATTTCGTGATCGACTCCTTAGAGCCACTGCGCAAAAATGGTCGTCTGACTGGACTTCAGGCATTCTTTGCGACTGCGCTGAACATCAAGCCGGTTATGGGTGCGGATCACGGTACAATCATCAAACTGGAACAGGCAAGAGGAATCAATAAGGCATTCTCAAGAATGTGCGAGATCGCTGTGCGTGAGGCGGAGAATCCGTCCGAGCGTCGTGCGGTGATTGCTCACTGCAACTGCCCGGATCGTGCTGAGTATGTAAAGAATGAGCTGATGAAGCGCGCTACATTCAAAGAGATCGTGATCACGGAGACGGCCGGAGTTGCAACCGTTTATGCCGGAGATGGTGGTATCGTGCTCGCAGTCGTATAACTCAGAGTGGATGTGCTGTCGTTCGTGCACAGCCCTGATAGATATTTCGTTCTTTAAAGCGTCTGGTGAGCGTGTTGAGCACCAGGCGCTTATTTGCGCTCCAGAGTGGGGCGATGAGAAGGCTCCTGGGACCATCTCCGGTAAGCCGGTGAATCGTGATCTCGGGTGGAAGGATGCTCACGCAATCAATAACAAGGTCAAGGTATTCCTCCATTGAGAAAACAGGAAATGGCTGAGTCTCATAAAACGTGGAGAGATCTGTGCCTCGCAGAATGTGGAGAAGCTGGAGCTTGATCCCCTGAATGTCCTGCTTGCCGAGCCAGGAAACGGTCTCAAGCATATCCTCACGGCTTTCTCCGGGGAGTCCGAGGATCACATGGACGATGACTTCAAGACCGTGGATGCGAAGATGTCGAAGTGCGTCCTCAAAGCAGGAGAGCGGATAACCGCGCCGAATAAAACGGGCGCTTTTCTCGTGAATTGTCTGAAGACCAAGCTCAATCCAGACCGGCTTGATCTGGTTTAGTTCCTCGCAGAGATCAATCACCTCGTCGGAGAGACAGTCGGGGCGGGTTCCGATCGCAATCGCCTTGACGGAAGGGTGGGAGATTGCCGAGGAGAAGAGAGTTCTCAGGTAGGAGACCGGAGCGTAGGTGTTTGTGTAGGACTGAAAATAGGCGAGGTAGGCTTCCGGTGATTTTCCCATCTTGTGACTGACTCGTGTGATCGCCTCCTCAATCTGAGCGTGGACGGCGGAGGAGATCGCTGTATTGGAATCTATATTTGAATCAAGGCTTAATTTAGTCGCGAAATCACCCGAACCGCCTTCACTGCAAAAGATGCATCCGCGCGCTCCGAGTGTGCCATCACGATTCGGGCAGGTCATCCCGCCGTCGAGGGCGATCTTGTATACCTTTGTTCCAAAGCGTTTCTTGAGTTCCCAGTCGAGGGAGTGATAAGGTTTTCCGTTCCAGTCCATTAGTATTGTATTGACCTCTCATTTCTTCTGAATTTTTTTCTGAAATCTTTAATCTTTATTAAAGATCATCATGAATCATCATAATCGGAAAGTGAAAATTCTTCAAGCAAAGGATTTTAGTTGAATTTTTTGCTGTCGTACAAAAATGTATCAATTTCAAAGAATATCGTATTGTTACCGCTTGACGAAATGTGATATACTTTTAGCGTCTTCCGGAGAAGAAAATCCGACCGGTTCAGACGCTAAAAAATGGGGCTTATTTGATTATATAAAAAATGGAGGAGAAGGATATGAGATCAGAAGAGACACTGCAGTTGCTCGAGACTGAGGGAGCAAAACATCTGATGAGACAGCTTTATGGGGAGACAGCAGAAGAGAATGTCAATCGCTATCGCCATGTTGTGCAGAAGTTTCACGATACATTCGGAGATCAGGATATGATGCTGTTCAGCTCTCCGGGAAGAACAGAGATCAGTGGAAACCACACCGACCATAATCACGGAAAAGTGCTTGCAGGAAGCATTAATCTGGATTGTGTGGCAGTCGGAGCAATCAACCACTCCTCAAAAGTGAATATCATCAGCGAGACGTTCAACCAGGACCTGACAATTGACCTGAATGATCTGACACCGAGCCAGAAGAAGGCTGGAACCGTTGATCTGATTAAGGGACTGCTCAAGGGATTTGAGGAGAGCGGATACAAGATTGGCGGTTTTGATGCCTACATTACGAGCAATGTCATCAGCTCTGCGGGAGTGAGTTCTTCTGCGTCATTCGAGATGCTTCTGTGTTCGATGATCAATCGTTTCTTCAATGAGGGACGGATGGACACCGTCGCCTATGCTCATATAGGAAAGTATGCAGAGAACGTATACTGGGACAAGGCTTCCGGATTGCTTGACCAGATGGCATGCGCAGTCGGCGGTCTGATCACGATTGATTTCCTGAATCCGAACGAGCCGAAGGTGGAGAAGATCGATTTTGATTTTGCATCCCGGAATCACAGTCTGATCATCGTTCAGACCGGACGTGGACATGCCGATCTGAGTGCGGATTACTCAGCAGTACCGGCGGAGATGAAGAAGGTTGCAGAATATTTTGGAAAAGAGGTTTGCGCACAGATTACGGAGGAGCAGTTGATTGAGCATTTGAAGGAGGTCCGCGAGTACGCCGGAGATCGTTCTGTTCTCAGAGCCCTTCATTTCTTTGAGGAGAATAAGCGTGTCGAGGCTGAGGTCAAGGCGCTGAAAGAGGGACGCTTTGAGGATTTCCTGAAGAATGTGACAGCTTCCGGAAATTCTTCCTGGAAATGGCTTCAGAACTGCTACACCAATACCAACTATCAGGAACAGGGAATTTCGATTGCCCTCGCCCTGACAGAATTGTTTATAGAGGAGAAAAAGCGGGGAGCCTGCCGTATTCACGGTGGCGGATTTGCAGGAGTCATTATGGCGATGTTGCCGAATGACCTTGTGGACGAGTATGTGGCTTTCATAGAAAAAGCACTCGGTGAGGGAAGTGCATACCGGATGACAATCCGTCCTTACGGGGCAATCTGCGTCAATGACGAGATTTGATGAGACTGAAAAAATATTTACATCTTTTATGTTACCTGGTTCTGATTCTGGTCTGTGCCGGAGTGGTCTATCTGCTAGGAGAACTTGGCGGTAGTCACCCGGGCACGGGCAAGGAGACGGAACACTCTGCACAGACGCCGGAAGAATCGACGGGAGGCACTGGTGCGGGGGAGACTTCACAGCCGGAGACCGATGAATCATCTGATAGATTTTCAGATGGCTCAGAGGATTCCGAGACCGAAAATGGGGAAGCCGGGCAGGAGGAATCTTACGAAGCCTGGCTTTCTGATGTTTTAAAACGCAACCCGCAAAAAGGCAGTATCGGCGGGAAAAAGCGCGGGGCAGGAAAGAAGAATGACAGGTCAGATGATTCTGAGACAAAAAACGAGAACTCTGAGGAGTATGTTCCGCCGACAATCATGATCGTCTCCGATCTCCACTATATGAGTGGGACGATGCACGATGACGGGACGGCTTTCTGGAAGATGGTTGCAGATGACGACGGAAAGACGAGTCAGTACAGCGATTTTCTGATGGATGCACTCGCGGACACCGTTCTTGAGAAAAAGCCGTCCGCTCTTGTGTTGACCGGGGATATCACGCTCAATGGAGAGAGGGAGAATCATGAAAAGCTCGCCAAGCGCCTCCGTGCGATTCAGGATGCCGGTGTTCCGGTTGTCGTGATCCCGGGAAACCATGACATCAGCAACAAGAATTCAGCAACGTATTTTGGGAAAGAGAAAGAAGAGGCAGAATACCTGCATTCAGGGGAGGAATTCTACGAGATCTACCACGAATTTGGTTTTGATCAGTCCCCGAACCGGGACCCAAGTTCGCTGAGCTATGTCTATCCGGTTGATGCAGGGCATTGGCTTTTGATGCTCGATTCGTGCCAGTATGAGAATGGAAATAAGGTTGGAGGTCGGATTCGGCCGGAGACGCTTACTTGGCTTGGTGTGCATCTTCGCGTCGCACAGGAGCATGGGATCGAAGTGCTTCCGATGGCACATCACAACCTGCTCTCCGAGAGCCGGATGTACACCTCCGAGTGTACGCTTGAGAACACGTATGATACCGTAAATCTGCTTGAGTCCTACCACGTTCCGCTCTATATCAGCGGTCACCTGCATGCAGAGCGAATCAAGAAGCACAAGCCGGAACCCGGAACTTCTGCGGACGATTATGGCGTGTCGGAGATCGTGATGCCTCCGTTTTCGATTCCCGCATGCCAGTATGGAATCTTGAGCTGGGATACCGAGGGTGGCATGCATTTTGAGACAGAGAAGCTCGATGTCGAGGCATATGCAAAAAAAGTCGGAAGCACTGATGAACATCTTCTGAATTTTTCGACCTGGTCGCCGGGCTTTGTCAAGGGGATTATCAAAAATCAGGTGATGAAGACGATCACACTCGTGCCTGACGATCTGAAGGCGGAGATGGCGGGACTTTACGCCGATCTCTATTACGATTATTGTTGCGGAAACAAGATGAGCTGGGAGCCGGTGCGGGCGACAGCGGGATATAAGCTGTGGCAGAGAGTTTTGCCGGATAATGTATATACGAAGAGGATTGCACAGATGATCGAGGATGTGCGGGATGATCTGCACATCTGGGATTCGCCGGCATCCCAATAGAATTTCATTACGATTTCGTAGGGTTCATCAGGATTCCTGCTGGATTTTTTCAAATATGAATCCAGCAGGAATCCTGTACCCTGCCCAATCAGAAGAATGTTTGCTATTTTTATACAAATGCGATATAGTGAGCACGGAACGAAGAAATAATATGGGTAGCAAAGACGCTACAAAAATTCACAGACAGAATGAGATAGGATATAAAGAAATCGTTTTGTATGTGCTTTTTTTGCGCCTTTCAAGGAGAAATTATGGCAACGCAGGGTATTAAAAACATCAAAAATCCATTTTTAAAAGTGCTCGTGGAATATGGAATGATCACGGTCAGCATCTGGATCATGGTAGTCGGAATCTATTTCTTCAAGTTTCCGAACAACTTTGCATTCGGCGGTGTGACCGGATTTTCCTCAATCGTCGGAAATGTGACACCGATCAGTGCGAGTGATTTTACGTTTGTGGCAAACACGGCTCTGCTTGTTCTGGGATTTATTTTTCTCGGAACCGATGTCGGAATCAAGACGGTCTACTCGAGTATGCTGATGTCATTCAGTCTTTCGGCGCTGGAGCGAATCTGTCCGCTCTCGGCACCGTTGACCGACCAGCCGATGCTCGAGCTTGTCTTTGCGATCTTTCTTCCGGCGGTCGGCTCTGCGATCCTCTTTAACATCGGGGCATCGAGCGGAGGAACGGACATCATTGCAATGATTTTGAAGGCACACTCGAGCCTGAACATCGGCACAGCACTTCTGTGCGTCGATGTGGCTTCGGTGCTGATGTCGTTTTTCGTCTTTGGACCGACGACGGGACTTTATTCCTCTCTCGGACTGATGGCAAAATCACTTGTGATCGATGAGGTAATTGAGAACATCAACCTCTGTAAATGTTTTACGATCATCTGCGATGATCCGGACCCGATCTGCGAGTACATCATCCACGATTTGAACCGCAGTGCGACGACGTACAAGGCGCAGGGAGCATTTACACATCACAATAAGACCGTGATTCTGACGACAGTCAAGCGCGGACAGGCCGTCTGGCTTCGCAATTACATTCGAAAGAAAGAGCCGGATGCATTTATTCTGATCTCAAATTCAAGTGAGATCATCGGAAAGGGATTTCTTCAGAGCTGATCAGGCATTCCTGTACACGCCTCCTTATTCTTCTGCATATAGTGAAGGTATCAAGATCGGACTTTATCTACGTGACTGGGAGGGCTCTATGGATCAGTTTCAGGAAGAATATATCAGACAGGAACAACTACACAGAAGAAGGGTGAAAGCGGTACGGCGGATGTTGCTCGTTCTGCTCCTCGCTCTTTGGGAACTCTGCACGAGACTGAATATTATCGATGGATTTATTTTCAGCTCTCCGTCCAGAGTTCTTTTTTGTCTCGCCGGAATGATCCGGGACGGAAGCATCTGGGAGCATCTGGGAATTACGCTGTTTGAGACGATTGTGAGTTTTTTGCTTGTGACGGGAATCGGAATTTTTATGGCGGTGATTCTTTGGTCAAGCCGGACGCTGGCGGAGATTTTAGAACCTTATCTTGTGATGCTCAACAGCCTGCCAAAGTCTGCACTGGCTCCGATGCTGATCGTGTGGTTCGGAAGCCATGTCCACACGATTGTCGTCGCAGCGATCTCTGTCGCTGTTTTTGGCTCGATTATGACGCTTCACGCGGGATTTCAGGAGACGGACCCGGATAAGATTCGCCTGATTCGCTCGCTAGGCGGGGGGAAGAAGGAGGTACTCACAAAAGTTCTGCTTCCGGGCGCAATTCCGCTGATTGTCAGCAATATGAAGGTCAATGTCGGACTCTGTCTCGTCGGTGTGATCATCGGAGAGTTCCTATCGGCAAGGCGGGGACTCGGCTATCTGATTATTTACAGCAGTCAGACATTTCAGCTTGACATTCTGATGATGAGTATTCTGATCCTCTGTGTGGTCTGTGCTCTGCTCTACACGGGAATTTCGTTCTTAAAACATCTCGCAGAGTTCGACAGAAATACTGAAAAAGAAAACTTGTTATAAGAAAATCGATTGTGCGTATGAATGATTTTGGGCGCGTTTGTCGAATTCTGCGCTGAAAAGAAATTGCGTTGAGACAAAGGCAGAGGCTATAATACATTTTATTACAGGATGATTACAGGAAAAGGAAGAGGAGGAATGAAAAATGACAGATTTTCGCGTGGTAATTGCAGAAGATAATCCGCAGATGATGGCACTGATTCAGCAGATGCTGGAGGACGAAAAGGGATTTTGCGTAGTTGGAAAAGCAGAAAATGGAGAAGATGCATGTGAGATGATTCGGAAAACCGACCCTGACCTGGTGTTGTTAGATGTAATCATGCCAAAACTGGATGGAATTTCCGTGATGGAAAAAATCAGGAAAGAGCGGGCGGGAAAACAGCTTCCGGCCTTTATCATGGTGACCGCAGCAGGAAGTGAGCGCGTTGCACAGGAGGCATTTCAGCTCGGCGCAAGTTATTATATTATGAAACCGTTTGAGCGAACCATTCTGATGGATAAGATCAAGCGGGTGTGTCGAAGTGTTATTGCCGTCGAGCCTCAGCAGGAACAGAAACGCGTTGTCCCATATTCCGATCCGGGCGAGTACATCAAGCAGAATCTGGAAAATGATGTGACACAGCTTCTTCATGAGATAGGAATTCCGGCGCACATCAAGGGATACCAGTATTTGAGAGATGCAATCTCGATCTCCGTCGAGGAGAAGGATATGCTTGTCTCTGTGACGAAGGTTCTGTATCCGACGATCGCAAAGCGTCACAATACGACCTCAAGCCGTGTCGAGCGGGCAATCCGCCATGCGATAGAGGTTGCCTGGAGTCGCGGAAGACTTGATACTTTGCACAAATTGTTCGGATATACGGTCAGCACAGGAAAGGGAAAACCGACAAATTCGGAGTTTATCGCTCTGGTTTCCGACAAAATCCGTTTAGACTACAAGAGACTGGCATAAATTTGGAATGTTTAGAAAAATAAAGCAAGATTTTACTTTCTAAATTGCCACAAATATTGTATACTTGAAGATACGAGGTTACCGTTTCACGCGTCGGAGATTGCAGTTCAAATTGCAGTTCAGATAAGTTTTCGATGGGATCTGAGTGCGTGAGAAACGCGAGGCATCTGTGACGGAGCGTGGACGGTAGCGAGATGAGAATCCGCGAGGGGAGCGGGTACGGTAGAGGAGGGGGATTCGATGAAAAATATTTTATTTGTGGCATCGGAAGCAGTTCCATTTATTAAGACGGGAGGTCTGGCGGACGTTGTCGGTTCACTTCCAAAGTGTTTTGACAAGCAGTACTACGATGTGAGGGTGATGATTCCGAAGTACCTGTGCATCCCGGAGAAATGGCGCAACAATATGACCTATGTCAATCATTTTTATATGGATTATCTCGGTCAGAGCCGTTATGTCGGAATTTTGCAGTATGTGTATGATGGAATTACTTATTATTTTATCGACAATGAATCTTATTTCGGTGGTCCGAAACCTTATGGAGACTGGCTTTACGATGATGAGAAGTTCTGCTTCTTCTGTAATGCAGCGCTCTCAGCACTGCCGGTGATCGGATTCAAGCCGGATGTGGTTCACTGCCATGACTGGCAGACCGGTCTGATTCCGGTTTACTTAAAAGATCGCTTCCGTGGAGGCGAGTTCTTCCAGAATATCAAGTCTGTGATCACGATTCACAACCTGAAGTTCCAGGGCGTTTGGGATGTGAAGACAATTCAGAGATTTTCGATGCTTCCAGATTATTACTTCACGCCGGATAAGCTCGAAGCATACAAGGATGGAAACCTCTTAAAGGGTGGAATCGTGTTTGCTGATGCGATCACAACTGTAAGCCCGACGTATGCGGAGGAGATCAAGATGCCGTTCTACGGCGAGGGTCTTGACGGTCTGATGCGTGCACGTGCGAATGATCTGCGAGGAATCTTAAACGGCATCGACTACGATGAGTTCAATCCGGAGACGGATTCCCTGATCGCTCAGAGCTACAATGCAAAGAATTTCCGCAAAGAGAAGGTAAAGAACAAGCGTGCCCTTCAGGAACAGCTTGGACTTCCGGTTGATGAGAAGAAGTTTACCGTCGGCATTGTTTCTCGTCTGACCGATCAGAAGGGTCTTGATCTGATTCAGTGTGTGATGGATGAGCTGTGCAGTGATGACATGCAGTTGATCGTTCTCGGAACCGGAGATGAGCAGTATGAGAACATGTTCCGTCATTATGACTGGAAATACCATGATCGCGTTTCCGCTCAGATCTATTACTCCAATGAGCTGTCCCACAAGATCTATGCAGGCTGTGATGCATTCCTGATGCCGTCCCTGTTTGAGCCGTGCGGACTGAGCCAGCTGATGGCCCTGCGCTATGGTACTGTTCCGATTGTTCGTGAGACCGGCGGACTCAAGGATACCGTAGAGCCGTACAACGAGTATGAGAGCAGAGGAACCGGTTTCTCCTTCTCAAACTACAATGCGCATGAGATGCTTGACACCGTTCGCTATGCAAAACACATCTACTACGACAAGAAGAGAGAGTGGAACAAGATTATTGACCGTGCGATGAGCGCAGACTTCTCCTGGCATGCTTCCGCAATGAAGTATCAGGAGCTT
The DNA here is from genome assembly GCF_983179755.1 of Brotaphodocola sp. Lineage (NCBI taxonomy): Bacteria > Bacillati > Bacillota > Clostridia > Lachnospirales > Lachnospiraceae > Brotaphodocola > Brotaphodocola sp. The sequence continues at coordinate 57,910 of NZ_CFAHBC010000006.1, forward strand.
TACGACTGGCTGATTGGATATTAAAGATTCGCGGTCATCTGATGTGAGATGAAATTTCTGGTGTAAGATGGAAATAAGGTGAGGAATTTGATCGGAAAACAGAATCTGCTGACTGCCGAGGAACGGCGTCAGCTGAAAGAATGGCTGGAAGATACCGGCTGGACCGCTCTCGGGCGGTATGCGGGGGATGAGGAATATTTGAGCTATGTGATGGACATTCTGGAGCATCCGGTGTTTCAGTCGATGGAACGTTACATTCAGCATGGTCAGACGACGTGCCGGGATCACTGCATCCGGGTATCGTATCTGACTTACTGCATATGCAGGCGGATGGGATGGAACAGCCGGGAGTCGGCGAGAGCCGGTCTCCTTCACGATCTGTTTCTCTATGACTGGCATACTCACGGAAAGATGACCGGAGAGCGCTTTCACGGTTTCACCCATCCGAGAACTGCGATGAACAATGCAGAAAAATATTTTGAAGTGACGGAGAATCAGAAAAATATGATTCTCCGCCATATGTGGCCGTTGACACCGATTCCTCCGGCGACAAAGGAAGGCATGGCACTCTGCCTTGCAGATAAGGCGTGCAGTCTGGCGGAAGTCGGAGATGGGATCAGAGAGAACCAGTGGGTTTGTCGGCTGGCTCACGTTTTGCATGGAGCAGGTTAAAAATAAAAAGAAAACGAACGATAACGACGTCCGGATGGGAGTGAGAAAACATGACATTCTGGGAAAGTTTGTGCAGCAATGAGGTACTCGTCAGTGCGTTGACAGGCTGGGTAGTCGCGCAGGTGCTTAAGACGATCATTGATTTTTCGATAAACAAGAGTTTTACACCGGAGAGACTTGTGGGATCAGGCGGAATGCCGAGCTCCCATTCCGCGACAGTTTGTGGTCTGACAACGTCAGCGGGACTGTGCTACGGGGTGAGCTCGTTTGAGTTTGCGATCTCCTTTGTATTGTCGGCGGTTGTGATGTACGATGCAATCGGGGTTCGGCAGGAGACCGGAAAGCAGGCGAAACTTTTGAATCTGATCATGGAGCAGGATTTCTTTAAGCTCGACAATGAGCACATTCAAAAACGGCTCAAGGAGTTTGTCGGACATACCCCGCTTCAGGTTCTCGCAGGCGCAGTGCTTGGGATTTTGCTGGCACTCTGGATTCATTCGCTGTATTAAAAAAAGGGGCTGGTCCCCGGCAAGAGATGTGAGTTTGCCGGAGATCAGCCCTTTTTTGATTTCATAGGAAAGTGCATCCTATGAAACAAAAAACGCTCTTTTTTATGCGTTCTCTTTTGCTGTGTTGTTCTTCTCATAGAGAATCAAAAGTCCCTTTAAGAGAAGAGCATCGTCATAGATGATCTTGTGACGGCAAAGCGGAACAACGAAGCGGGAGAGACCGCCGGTCGCAACGACGGATGGGGTGGTTCCGAGTTCCTCCTCCATGCGGTCGAGGATTCCGTCGATCATTCCGGCATTGCCGTACATGATTCCGCTTCTCATGCAGTCAATCGTGTTCTTGCCGATGACACTCTTTGGGATGTCAAGGCTGATCGACGGGAGCTGTGCAGTCTTACTGCTCAGAGAGTCGAGGGAGACGCGAAGACCCGGAAGAATCACACCGCCGATGTAGTTGCCGGAGTGGTCGACAACGGAGAGTGTCGTCGCTGTTCCCATGTCGATGACGATGATCGGGCATGGATAGTCGTGGATGGCGGCAACTGCGTCGACGATCATATCACTGCCGACGGTTTTCGGGTTGTCCATCAGGATGTTCATTCCGGTCTTGATGCCTGCACCGACGAGCATCGGGTGATAGCCGAGGATCTTCTTCACAGCGGAGGAGATTATGGCGTTCAGAGGAGGGACAACGGAGGAGAGGATCGCTCCCTCGATCTGCGACGGCTCGATGTGATGGATCTCGAGAATATTTTTGATGTTGATCGCATACTCGGTACCAGTTTTATCGTGGCTTGTTGTCACGCGCTCCACAAAGTAAGTCTGTTTATCATCGATACAGCCGATGACAATGTTTGTATTACCCATATCGATTGCCAATATCATATAAAAACTCCTTTAAAAATAATTTGAGGTATTTTCAGTTCAGAAAATGCCTACCCATATATAGTAACAGATTAGCACATAATGGAAAGAAACTCAAATGGAATCCCTTTCAATGAAGAAAAAAATATGGTACAATGAAGTGCAAATTGATGCAAACTCGAGAGCTCGAACGTATTTTGTTTTATGAAAAAAACATCAGAAAATACCAAGTGAATTTTTATTTGAGAATGTTTCATAAATATAAAATTCTATAAAATGCCGGGAGAGTCGGCAGGGAGGAAAATCATGCTTCAGGGAAAGACTGTGGTAATTGGCGTGACGGGCGGAATTGCCGCTTACAAGATCGCCAGTCTTGTCAGCATGTTGAAAAAACAGCATGCAAACGTGCGTGTCATTATGACGGAGAATGCAACGAACTTTATTACACCGGTGACATTTGAATCATTGACCGGGACGAAGTGTCTGGTTGACACATTTGACCGGAATTTTGAGTTTCAGGTGGAGCATATCTCGCTCGCAAAACAGGCGGATATCTTCATGATCGCTCCGGCGACGGCAAATGTGATTGCAAAAGTGGCACACGGTCTTGCGGATGATATGCTGACGACGACATTTCTTGCCTGCAAGAAGCCGAAATACATCGTCCCGGCGATGAACACGCAGATGTATGAGAACCCGATCACTCAGGACAATCTTGAGATTTGTCGAAAATACGGAATGCATGTGATTGAGCCTGCGAGCGGATATCTCGCCTGTGGGGATACCGGAGCCGGAAAGATGCCGGAGCCGGAGACTCTGTTTGAGTATATTCTTCAGGAGATCGCGTTCCCGAAAGATCTTGCCGGAAAGAAGATTCTTGTGACCGCAGGTCCGACACAGGAGGCGATCGATCCGGTTCGCTATATCACCAATCACTCAACCGGAAAGATGGGATATGCGATTGCGCGCGCAGGTGCGCGAAGAGGAGCTGAGGTGACACTCGTCTCCGGACCGGTGAATCAGTCCGTTCCGCTCGGAGTGACACTTGTTCCGGTTGTGAGTGCGCGGGATATGTTTGAGGCGGTGACATCCCGGAGTGCAAAGCAGGATGCGATCATCAAGTCGGCAGCGGTTGCTGATTACCGCCCGGCAGTTGTTGGAACGGAGAAGACGAAGAAGAGCGACGGGGATATGAGCATTGCACTAGAGCGAACCGATGATATTCTCTCGTGGCTTGGAGATCATCGCAGAGAGGGACAGTTCTTGTGCGGATTCTCGATGGAGACCCAGAATATGCTTGAGAATTCAAAGGCGAAGCTCGAGAAGAAACATGTCGACATGATTGTCGCAAACAATTTAAAGACTGCCGGAGCCGGATTTGGAACAGACACGAATGTCGTGACGCTGATCACAAAGGACGGAGCGGAAGAGCTTGAGAAAATGTCAAAAGATCAGGTTGCCCATGTGCTTCTCGATCGAATTTTTCACAGATAATCTTTTTTGTGTGTCAGGGTACATCCTTTTTGGGTTGTCAAAACGGAATTTCTCTGATAAGATTAAAGGTTGAGACAAAATAGCAACACAAGTTGCAATAACAAGGCAACAGAACTGGCAATACGAAACGATTCAAAACAATCATACGAAGAGAATAGAAGATGTACTCTCGGAGTCTCTCTTGCACCTGTCTTTGCGACCGATTTTTCGCAAAAACAGGCACAAAAAGATTCCGAGAGCACATAAAGAGTAATTGGAGGAAAGACGCTTGTCAAATATAGCAGAAGAAATTAAGAAACGAAGAACCTTTGCGATTATTTCCCACCCGGATGCAGGTAAGACGACCCTGACCGAGAAGTTCCTGCTTTACGGAGGAGCAATCAATCTGGCTGGTACCGTAAAGGGAAGAAAGGCTGCAAAGCATGCAGTTTCTGACTGGATGGAGATCGAGAAGGAGAGAGGAATTTCCGTTACCTCCTCCGTTATGCAGTTTGAGTACGACGGATATTGCATCAACATTCTGGATACCCCGGGACATCAGGACTTCTCGGAGGATACTTACCGTACCCTGATGGCAGCGGACAGTGCAGTCATGGTTATCGACGGATCAAAGGGTGTCGAGGCACAGACGATCAAGCTGTTCAAGGTTTGTGTGATGAGAAAGATCCCGATCTTCACATTTATCAACAAGATGGACCGTGAAGCGAGAGATCCGTTTGAGCTGATGGATGAGATCGAGAATGTGCTCGGAATCCGCACCTGTCCGATCAACTGGCCGATCGGCTGCGGAAAGAACTTTAAGGGCGTGTACGACCGCCACGACAAGACGATCACAACATTTACCGCAGCAATGGGCGGACAGAAGGAAGTTGCGACTCAGACATTTGATGTCGAGGGAGCAGATGTAGATTCTGTGATCGGAGTGGATTATCACCAGCAACTTCTCGACGAGATCGAGCTTCTCGACGGAGCAGCGGATGAGTTTGATATGGATCGTGTCAGCCGTGGAAACCTCTCCCCGGTCTTCTTCGGATCGGCGCTGACAAACTTCGGTGTTGAAACCTTCCTGAAGCATTTCTTAAAGATGACGACATCCCCGCTTCCGAGAAGGACGACAACCGGAATTATTGACCCGTTTGAGGAGAAGTTCTCCGCTTTCGTCTTCAAGATTCAGGCAAACATGAACAAGGCACACCGTGACCGTATCGCATTCATGAGAATCGTATCCGGCAAGTTTGAGGCTGGAATGGAGGTCAACCATGTTCAGGGCGGAAAGAAGTTGAGACTGACTCAGCCACAGCAGATGATGGCTCAGGACAGAAAGATTGTCGATGAGGCTTATGCCGGAGATATCATCGGTGTCTTCGATCCGGGCATTTTCTCAATCGGTGATACGCTCTGTCTGTCAAATGAAAAATTCCAGTTTGAAGGTATCCCGACATTTGCACCGGAGCATTTCGCTCGTGTGCGCCAGATCGATACGATGAAGCGCAAGCAGTTCTTGAAGGGTGTTTCCCAGATTGCACAGGAAGGTGCGATCCAGATCTTCCAGGAGTTCAACACCGGTATGGAGGAGATTATTGTCGGTGTAGTCGGAGAGCTTCAGTTTGAGGTTTTGACATATCGTCTGGAAAATGAGTACAACGTAGAGGTTAAGCTCGAGAAACTGCCTTACGAGTACATCCGCTGGATTGAGAACAAGGAAGAGATCGATGTTTCCCGAATTCAGGGTACGTCCGACATGAAGCGCATCAAGGATCTCAAGGACAACCCGCTTCTGCTGTTTGTCAACAGCTGGAGTGTCGGCATGGTTGAGGAGAGAAATCCGGGTCTGAAACTCAGCGAGTTCGGACGGGATTAATAAGAAATTAATAGATTGCTTATTAATTGTTAAAACAGAAAAATAAACATAAGAGAGGAGAATGTGTCATGAGCAAGATTGATGTAGTAAGAAAAGCAATGGTAGAGGCAATGAAGGCAAAAGATAAGGCGAGAAAGGATTCCCTTTCCATGCTTCTGTCCGCATTGAAGAATGCGGAGATTGACAAGCGCGAACCGCTGACTGAAGAGGAAGAGAATGCGATCGTGAAGAAAGAGATCCGTCAGACTCAGGAGACTTACGATCTTGCTCCGGCAGACCGCACAGACATCAAGGAAGAGGCTCTGGCAAGAATGACCGTTTACAAGGAGTTCGCTCCGGAGGACATGAGCGCAGAGCAGATCGCAGAGGTTATCAGGGGCGTTCTCGCAGAGCTTGGAATTGAGAAGCCTACCGGTGCAGACAAGGGTAAGATCATGAAGGTTCTGATGCCGAAGGTAAAGGGCAAGGCAGATGGCAAGCTCGTCAACCAGACCCTGTCTGAGATGATGAAATAATCCGAGCAGTAAGAAGAATAGAAATTAGAAAAAAGAAGAGTGCAAAGCAATTTGCAGAAAGTGAGCGACATCATGTACAAGGACAAAATTGACAAATATATTGAAGCACACAAGCAGGAGATGATTGAGGATATCTTTGAACTCTGCCGAATCAACAGCGAGAAGATGCCGGCAGAGGAGGACATGCCGTTCGGACCGGGACCGGCGGAGTGTCTTGACACGGCTCTGGATATGGCAGAGGGATACGGCTTTGAGACCCTCGATTATGACGGTTATGTCGGCTGTGTGGATATGAGCGAGGAACTGCCGAAACATCTCGACATTCTGGCTCATCTGGACGTTGTTCCGGCAGGCGAGGGCTGGACTGTGACTCAGCCGTTTGACCCGATCGAGAAGGATGGACGCCTGTACGGACGTGGAACCGCAGATGATAAGGGACCGGCAGTTGCAGCTCTCTACGCAATGCGTGCAGTCAAGGAACTTGGAATTCCGTTAAAGAAGAATGTCCGCCTGATTCTCGGAACCGATGAGGAGTGCGGAAGCTCTGACATCAGGCACTATTACAGCATCGAGAAGGAAGCTCCGATGACATTCTCACCGGATGCCTCCTACCCGCTTGTAAATGTGGAGAAGGGACGTTTCCCGGGGCATTTTACAAAGGAGTTTGAAGCATCCGAGGCACTGCCGAAGATCGTGAAGATCAACGCGGGAACAAAGATCAATGTCGTTCCGGGCAAGGCAAAAGCTGTTGTGAAGGGAATTGAGAAATCCGTTCTTGAGAGTGCGGAGGCAGAGACGACTCAGGCAATCGGTGTGAAGTTTGAGAATGACTGGAACGGAGACGAGGCAGAGATCACCGCTGTCGGTGCAGGTGCTCATGCTTCCACCCCGGAGGACGGAAATAACGCGCTGACCGGTCTTGTGAATCTGCTGTGCCGTCTGCCGTTTGCACAGAGCGCTCAGTTTGACTCTCTGAAGGCAGTTGCCGAGCTTTTCCCGCACGGCGACATGAACGGTACGACGATCGGTGTCGACATGCAGGATGAGATTTCCGGACGCATCACGCTCTCCCTCAACATGCTGACTGTGACTGACACGACGTTTGACGCTGAGGTTGACGGAAGAATCCCGGTTTGCGGAACAGATGAGAACGTGCTGGAAGTTGTGAGAAAGAGACTTGGCGAGCATGGATTTACTCTGCACAACAAGGCACTGATCGCTCCGCATCATGTGAGCGAGGATTCTGATTTTGTTCGGACTCTGCTCAAGGCATATGAGGCATATACGGGTGAGAAGGGAACCTGCCAGTCTATGGGTGGCGGTACCTATGTGCACCACTTAAAGAACGGTGTCGCTTTCGGCGCTTCAATGCCGGGTGTGGACAACCGGATGCACGGAGCAGATGAGTTTGCAAATGTCTATGATCTTGTGACGAGTGCGAAGATCTTTGCTCTGGCGATTGTGGAGCTCTGTGGCTGATCGTTGACGAATCGAAGGAATCTCTGAGAAGTATTCGATAACAAACGAATCGAACGATTGGATATTCATTGGAGATTCCTCGCTTCGGAAAGGAGGAGCGATGATTCGGAGAGTTTGTCCGATCTGTGATCAGGTCATGACAGGAAGACATTACTGTCGGATCTGCCACAGCTTGGTGCGCCATCCGAGAATTCAGGATGTGACGTACTATCTGAATGAGCGCCATCCGCAGAATGAGACTGCTTGCAGTTATCATGATTCTTACCATGATTCGGTACATAGGCAGGAGGATTCTGCCGGTTCTAAGATGAAGAAGAGCGGGAAGAAGGATGGCAAAAAAGGTGACAAAAAGAAGACAGAAAAGACGGTGACTGTTTGGAGGATGGGAAATCCGTCTCAGCCAGGCAAGAAAAACAACCAGAAATCCTCCAAACCCTCTAACCCCGTCCCTGCTTCGGGTGGAAATTACCGCAGTGGAAGTGGGAACGACTGGGAAGAGACATTTGGAAATCGGACAGACAAATCCAAGAAGGAGGGGAGCGGTCGCACGATCGGCGCTTTTTCCCTCTTTCTGATTCTGATTGTGTTCTGGAGACTTTTTCTTGCGATCTGGAGTGTCATTCAGGCATTTTTAGTCTGGTAAAAAAAGTTCTGACTCCTGATCTTTCTGGTCTTTTATTTTTCTGTGGAAAAGGTATCAGGAAGGCTACTGAAAAACAGAAGACAGGAAATAGGAAGATCGAAGAGAAAAATGGAAATGGAACGGAGAGACGAGGAAAATAACATGAAAATCAGAGATATTCTGGCAGAGGGAAAACCGACTCTGTCATTTGAGGTATTTCCGCCGAAGACGGAGGATAAATTTGATTCTGTGGAGAAGGCAGCACTTGAGATTGCAGAGCTGAATCCTGCTTTCATGAGCGTTACTTACGGTGCAGGTGGTGGGACGAGTGATTACACCGTGGATATTGCTTCTGCAATTCAGGCTCACGGCGTAACTCCGCTTGCTCATCTGACCTGCGTCTCTTCCACCCGGGAGAAGGTTCATTCCGTTCTTGGAAAGCTCAAGGAGCACGGAATCGAGAATGTGCTTGCACTTCGCGGAGACATTCCGAAAGATGGAAAAGTGGAGCACGATTATCAGTATGCTTCCCAGCTGATTCGTGAGATCAAGGAATCCGGAGATTTCTGCATCGGTGCAGCCTGCTATCCGGAGGGTCATGTCGAGTCTGCAAATAAGTCTGAGGATATTCAGCACCTGAAAGAGAAGGTTGAGGCGGGCTGTGATTTTGTGACGACCCAGATGTTCTTTGACAATAACATTCTCTACAACTATCTCTACCGCATCCGCGAGAAGGGAATCACGGTTCCGGTGATCGCAGGTATTATGCCGGTGACGAATGCCGCTCAGATCAAGAGAATTCTCTCGATGTCCGGAACGTATATGCCGACTCGCTTTAAGGCGATTGTGGACCGTTTTGGCGACAATCCGTCTGCAATGAAGCAGGCAGGTATCGCTTATGCGACGGAGCAGATCATTGACCTTCTCGCAAACCATGTGAATGGAATTCATGTCTACTCGATGAATAAGCCGGATGTGGCACAGCAGATTCAGACGAGTCTGTCTGAGATCCTGAAATAGGGTCAAAAGCAATGGAGTGGAATGAGCGGGAGATCCTGCGCTATCTAGGGCATCGGGGGCAGGAGATTCCGGAAAATGTAGAAGAATTGATCAAGGAGTGCGAGCGGGAGTTGGAGCAGATGGCATCTCCACGGGCAATGTGGAAGGAATATCCGCTCTCGATTCACGATCACGTCCTGGACATGGGATTTTTGCAGACAAAGAGCAAGAGTCTGGAGCGAAATCTCAGGGACTGTGAGAGAGTCATTCTGTTTGCGGCGACACTTGGAAGCAGGGTGGATGTCCTTCTGCACCGCTACAATATGATTCAGATGAGCAAGGCGGTTGTGATGCAGGCGGCGTCAGTCGCAATGCTTGAGACGTTTTGCGATGAAAAAAATCAGGAACTTAAGAGTTCTTACGAGGCGAAGGGCTGGTATCTTCGCCCGCGTTTCAGCCCCGGATATGGGGATTTTCCGCTTGAGTGTCAGCGTGAGATCGCACCGGCGCTTGAGATGGGAAAGCGAATCGGAGTCAATCTGACAGATACGCTTCTGATGATGCCGTCTAAATCTGTGACGGCGGTGATCGGAGCGAGCCGTCTGCCTAGAAACTGTACCGTGCAGGGTTGTGAGGTCTGTGCGAAGCGGGACTGTGCATATCGCAGATAAATGAGATGTGGGATGCGAGTGTCGACTTGAAATGAGAGAAGGGAAAACAGAGCGCATGGATATTTTACAGGAGATACAGAAGCGGATCTGCTTCTTTGATGGTGGAATGGGAAGCCTGCTTCAGGCAGCGGGACTGAAACCGGGAGAACTTCCGGGAATCTGGAATATCACACATCCGGAGGAGCTGGTGAAGATCCACCGCGCCTATCTGGATGCAGGTGCAGACATCATGACGACAAATACGTTCGGTGTCGATGCACTCAAATACAATGAGAATACGGAGTATCAGCTTGATCCGGTCATTACTTCGGCTGTCCGCAATGCAAAGAAAGCAGTGGAACTGAGCGGAAGAGATGCCTGTGTTGCCCTTGATATGGGACCGACCGGAAAACTGCTCAAACCGCTTGGCGATCTCGCATTTGAGGACGCCTACGAGCTTTACAGCCAGGTTGTTCGGATCGGTGCGCGCGAGGGTGTGGATCTCGTGATCATTGAGACGATGAGCGACAGCTACGAGACAAAGGCGGCTGTCCTTGCGGCAAAGGAGAATTGTGATCTCCCGGTGTTTGTGACGGTGACGTTTGATGAGAAGGGAAAACTGCTGACAGGCGGAACTCCGGCTTCGATCGTCGCAATGCTTGAGGGACTCGGTGTTGATGCAATCGGTATGAACTGTGGTCTCGGTCCGATTCAGATGAAGGAGATCCTCAAAGACATGCTCGCAGTCACCTCGGTTCCGGTCATCGTGAACCCGAATGCAGGTCTTCCGAGAAGTGAGAACGGCGAGACCGTCTACGACATCAATGCGGAGCAGTTTGCGGATGCCCTCTCCGAGATCGTCGATATGGGTGCACGCGTTGTCGGAGGATGTTGTGGCACGACACCGGATCACATTCGTCGGGTTGTCGGGCTGTGCAAGGACAAGGTTCCGGTTCCGGTAGTGAAAAAGCACCGCAGTGTGATTTCCTCGTTCTGCAAGGCGGTTGAGATTGGAAAGAGTCCGGTGCTGATCGGAGAGCGCATCAACCCGACCGGAAAGTCGAAGTTCAAGCAGGCGCTTCGCGATCACAATCTCGAGTACATTTTGCGCGAGGGTGTGACCCAGCAGGATCACGGAGCCCATGTTCTCGATGTCAATGTCGGTCTTCCAGAGATCGATGAGAAGGCGATGCTCGTCGAGGTCGTTCGTGAACTTCAGAGTATTGTCGAGCTTCCGCTTCAGATGGATACGACAAACATCGAGGCGATGGAGGCGGCACTCCGCGTCTACAACGGAAAAGCTCTGATCAACTCTGTAAACGGAAAGCAGGAGTCGATGCATGCGATTTTCCCGCTTGTGAAGAAATACGGCGGTGTGGTTGTCGCGCTTGCGCTTGATGAGAGCGGAATCCCGGAGACTGCGGAGGGACGAATCCAGGTAGCAAAGAAGATCTACAAAACGGCTTCGGAGTACGGAATTGAGCCGGAGGACATCATCATTGATGCCCTGTGTCTGACGGTCAGCTCCGACAGCCAGGGTGCAATCACGACGCTTGAGACTCTGCGCCGAGTTCGCGATGAGCTTCATGGATACACGGTTCTCGGTGTCTCAAACATCTCGTTCGGTCTCCCGCAGAGAGAGATTATCAACTCGGCATTTTTCACGATGGCGATGCAGAATGGACTTTCTGCGGCGATCATCAACCCGAATTCCGAGGCGATGATGCGCGCTTATTACAGCTTTAAGGCACTGATGGATCTCGATCCGCAGTGCGGAGAGTACATCAGTATTTACGGTAACCAGCCGGCAGTCAGTCTCGGTCAGAGTGTTGTCCGCTCGTCGGACGGCAAGACGGCAAAGAGCGGGGCAGAAGGATCTGGAAATGCCGGTGGTTCCGGTGATTTGGAAGAAGTTCTCGGAAACAGCATCATCCGTGGACTCAGAGATCAGGCGGGTATGGCAGTCAAGGAGCTTCTTGAGACAAAAGATCCGCTCGATGTCATCAACGGATGCATGATCCCGGCTCTCGATGTAGTCGGAAAAGGATTTGAGAAGGGAACACTTTTCCTGCCTCAGCTTCTGATGAGTGCGGAAGCTGCAAAGACTGCATTTGAGGTCATCAAGGACAAGATGGCAAAGAGCGGACAACAGCAGGAGAAGAAGGGAACGATCATCCTTGCAACCGTAAAGGGCGATATTCACGACATCGGAAAAAATATCGTCAAGGTTCTGCTTGAGAATTACAGTTACGATGTTCTCGATCTCGGAAAGGACGTTCCACCGGAGCTGATCGTGGAGACGGCAGTAGAAAAACATGTGATGCTCGTCGGTCTCAGCGCACTGATGACGACGACGGTTCCGAGCATGGAGGAGACGATCCGCCAGCTTCGCATTTCCGCGCCGTGGGCGAAAGTCATGGTCGGCGGAGCTGTCCTGACGCAGGAGTATGCGGATACGATGGGCGCAGATCAGTACTGCCGGGATGCGATGGCTTCGGTCAACTATGCGGAGAGTGTGTTTGGAATCAACTAGAGCTCAGGCAAAATGATGGAGAGTTTCATAAAGAATTTATTTATGAAAATCCCTGAGATGAAGGAGAAAAGGGAAAGAGATGGAAACGCAGAGAAGAGCGATCAGATCTGCATTTCTGTCTCTTTTTGCTTTGCGAGAGGGGAATCGGGGATGTTCGTTTCTTCGATTTGAAATTGGTTTGAAATTGGTGGCGGTATCTCTTTATGCAAAGGTGGCGGAATTTTCTAAAGGGAAACTCAAGAATTTCGTTAGGAATTTCGGCTTGTAATTCCTGATTTCTTTCGGTAGAATAGAGCTAGGCTGAATCTGGAATTCTCTCGGAAAAGGAGAGGATTTTATGAATCAAAAAGAATCAAAACCGATGGGCGTATCTGGAATCTTAAAATGGGTGGTTCTGGCAGTGTTTCTGCTCGTCGCAGGATGCCTGTTCAGTTGTGGGGCGTCGGAGGTGTCGATGGAGATCGAGTTGTCCTCGACGGACGCAGATGCGTCGGATAATGTGTCGGATGACAAAGAAGCAGAGGATGGGCAGAATGTGGGAGAGAAAGCCCTCACGGAAGCTCCGAAGAAGGCAGGAAGCGAAGCCCTCACGGAATCCGAACGGAAAGCGGGGAGCGAAGCATTCACAAAGGCCGGAAAAGAAAATCCGACAGGAAATGCGACGGCGACTGTAACCGGAGAGAATGCGACTGCGATCGAAGAGGGAAAAGAGGTAAAATCAGAGTGCTTTGTCTATGTGTGTGGCGAAGTCAGAAGTCCGGGAGTCTATTGCATGGAGGAGGGACAGCGGATCTTTGAGGCAGTCGAGCAGGCGGGCGGTTTTACTGATAAGGCGGTGCGCGAGTATTTGAATCTGGCAGATGAGATCTGCGATGGGATGAAGATTTTTGTCCCGAACAGGGAACAGGTGCAGTCCGGGCAGATTCCACCGGAGGGGCTTGTCTCTTACGGCTTTGGTGATGGAAGTGGAGTGAATGCCGGGAACATAGCAAGTACCATCGGTGCCGGAAAGACGGGATCAGGATCGGCATCAGCCTCAGCAAGGATCAATCTCAATACTGCGTCAAAGGAAGAACTGATGACGCTTAGAGGGGTCGGATCAGCGCGGGCGGAAGATATCATCCGTTACCGGGAGAAGCATGGTGGATTCCAGAAGATTGAGGAGATCAAGAAAGTCTCCGGCATCAAGGAGACAACCTTTGAAAAGATCAAAGATCAGATCACTGTCTGAGGAATAGATTGAGATTCGATCATCGAAGGATAGGAAATGGCAGGAAACGTTGATTTGCTGATTTAGAGATTTAGAAAGTGAATGAAGAGCAAGAGTAGAGGAAATTATTATGGCAAAGATCTTGGTAGTGGATGATGAAAAACTGATTGTGAAAGGAATCCGTTTCAGTCTGGAGCATGAGGGCTGGGAAGTGGATTGTGCTTACGATGGAGAGGAAGCGATCAATCTGGCAAAGCAGACCGAATACGATGTGGTTCTGCTCGATGTGATGCTTCCGAAGTTTGATGGATTTGAGGTGTGTCAGGCGATTCGCGAGTTCTCAGAGATGCCGATCATCATGCTGACTGCCAAGGGGGGAGACATGGATAAGATCCTTGGTCTGGAATATGGCGCCGATGATTATATCACAAAGCCGTTCAACATTCTTGAGGTGAAGGCACGCATCAAGGCGATCATGCGCCGAAATGCGAAAAAGACAAGAGTGGCAAACGAGCCGGAGAACAAGATGATCAGTGCCGGAGATCTGAAACTTGACCGGGAGGGACGCAGAGTCTTTATCGGGGAGAAGGAGATCAATCTGACTGCGAAGGAGTTTGATCTCCTTGAGCTTCTCGTGTGCAATCCGAACAAGGTGTACAGCAGAGAAAATCTGCTTGCGCTCGTATGGGGAAATAAGGCATCCGAGTCAGGTGACGTGAGAACCGTCGATGTCCATGTGCGCCGTCTGAGAGAGAAGATTGAGCCGAGTCCGAGTGATCCGCGATATGTGCACACGAAATGGGGCGTGGGATATTATTTTCGTGCCTAGTCCTCAATTTCCCATCACAAATCTGACATGGGAGATCGGATCATAGTAGAATAATAGGGTGTGAGAAACAATTCAAGTCGACGCTCGCGGAGCGTATAACTCAGAGGGGGAATCCACTCTGAGTTTATAAAACTGAGAAAGAAGGGACTCCTGAGATGGCAGAGAAAGGGCATAGATGGAGAAGATTGGATAATACAGCGAAGATTTTTCCGGTGATTGCAAATGAGGGAATGAGTCAGGTGTTTCGCATTTCCGCAGTCATGAAGGAGGAGGTTCAGCCGGAGCTTCTTCAAAAAGCATTGGAGGATATTCTTCCTCATATTCGGGAGTTTCGTGTAAAATTGCGCCGGGGACTTTTCTGGTATTATTTTGAGGAGAATGACCGGATTCCGCAGGTACAGCGCGAGAGCACTTATCCGTGTCGCTATTTAGATCCTCATGGAAGCCAGAGATTTCTGTTTCGCGTGACGTATTTCAAGTGCAGAATCAATCTGGAGGTCTTTCACGCGCTGACAGATGGACTCGGATGTGCGAGATTTTTGAGAAGTCTGGTGGCGCGCTACTTAGAGCTTGTCAAGGAGGAGCCGGGAGTCTGGATGCCGGAGGACGAGGAAAAGCCGGATGAGCAGATTTTTGAGACCGTGGACAGTTATTTGGAGAATTACCGTGAGATGGAGCACAGAAGTTACAGCTCCAAACCGGCATTTCGGATGGAGGGACATTTCCTTCCGCTTGGAAGTGGACAGGTGCTCCACGGTTATCTGAAAGTCGCAGAGGTCAAGGCAGTGGCGAAGAAGCACGGCGTGACGGTGACAAAGTATCTGGCTTCTGCTCTGCTCTGGTCGATCTGGCAGGAATACCTCGATGGAAAAGCGGATCGAAGACCGGTGGTTTTGAATATTCCGATCAATTTGAGGGCATTTTTTCAATCAGATACGATGGCGAACTTTTTTGCGGTCAGCAGTATCGGATGGCTGTTTCGCGATTCGGATATGACATTTGATCAGCTTGTTCAAAAGATCAGTCGTCAGATGGATCGGAAAATCACGAAGGAACGTCTTGAGGAGAGCATTTCTTATAATGTGTCGAACGAGAAGAAATGGTATCTGCGGATCATTCCGCTTGTGATCAAACGCCTCGCACTTGGATTTATTTTCAGTCTCAAGGATCGGGCATACACAATGACGCTCTCAAACATCGGACCGATCCGAATGGACCCTGAATTTGCCAAGTTTGCGGATGATGTGGAGCGTTTTCAGGTGATGATCGGAGTCTCGAGAAAACAGCCGTGTAAGTGCAGTGTCTGTGCGTATGGGGATGAGATGACGGTGACGTTTACCTCCGTGTTTGCGGACAGCCGGATTCAGAGGCGTTTCTTCCGAAAGATGAAGGAGGACGGAATTGCAGTACGCCTTGAGGGAAATGAGCTCAGCGGGGCGAGAAAGCGGGACAATTATCCGAGAATCCGCAGAGTCTGGGTGATCCAGAAGGGCGGAGAGAAGCGCGCAACGCGGATGGCAAAGAAAGTTGGTCATACCGGGGAGCATGTCGCAAAAGGTCTTTGGGATTATCTCAGAGGAAAAGAAAACTGGAAGGAAGAACTTCGACGGAGATTTCATGTTTAGGGGGGAAAGAGTACAAAACGTTTCAGTAGAATTTGAGAGAGCAGGAAAAGTTTACTGTACACAGGGAAGAGAGACAGCATGAGAGAAGAACGAGTAAGCCTGCGCGGGAAACTGGTGCGGGATATGATGAAAAATATGATGGATTCCGCAATGGGACATAAGTTTCAGACTGGTGAGTATCGGATGAATCCCGTAGAGCCGGCGTGGATCTGCCCGTCGGAGTACGAGTATGAGATCGTGGAGATGGAAAAATTTCAGATGGAATTTTTGCGCCCAACGGGAGTCTGCACGGGTCGCGTTGTGCTCCAGCTTCACGGGGGCGGTTACATCGGACCGATGAAAAATATCTATCGCGATTTTGCCGTACAGTATTCCCAGCGGAGCAGGGGAGCAGATGTGTTGACGATCGATTATCGTGTTGCACCGAAGCACCCGTTTCCCTGTGCTCTTGAGGACGCAGTCACCGCGTATCAGTGGCTGATGAAAGAGAAGAATTACCGGGCGAGTGATATTGTGGTTGCCGGAGATTCTGCGGGCGGGGGACTTGCGCTTGCGCTTGTGATGTATCTAAGGGATCACGCGCTTCCTCTTCCGGCGGGGGTTCTTGTGATGTCGCCGTGGGCGGATCTGACGTGCAGTGGAGAGAGCCACGAGACGAATTTTCACAGAGATCCGCAGTTTGGCGGGACGACCGACAATATGTTGCACAACAGCAGTTACATCGGGGATGCAGATCCACATGCTCCGTATCTCTCTCCAATGTTTGGAGATTTCACAGACTTTCCGCCGACACTGATTCAAGTCGGAAGCGAGGAAGTTTTGTTGAGTGATTCGCTGACAGTCGCCCGGAAACTCAGGGAGGCGCACCGAAAACTTCGGATTTCTGTCTATGACGGAATGTTTCATGTCTTTCAGATGGCGCTTCGCCTGATCCCGGAAAGCCGTGAGGCGTGGGAGGAGGCAGGGCGCTTTCTTGAGATCGTTTACGGAGTCGAGAGGACGGAAGAAGGACGAAAGGTGCGGTTGGTGCGTTCCAATCGCAAACGGAAAAAAAGATGAAAATTACAGTAATTGCAGTTGGAAAAATCAAGGAGAAATTCTTCTCGGAGGCGATTGCAGAGTACCAGAAGCGTCTGAGCCGTTACTGCAAGCTTGAGATTGTTCAGGTCGCAGATGAGAAGACACCGGACAAGGCGAGCGATCTGCAAAATGAGCAGATCAAGAAGAAGGAGGGCGAGCGGATTTTGGCGCATATCAAGGATGGCGCCTATGTGATTGCACTTGCGATCAACGGAAAAATGCTCAGCTCCGAACAGCTCTCGGCAGAACTCGAGCGCCTTGGAAATCAGGGGCAGAGCCAGATCGTGATGATCATCGGCGGTTCGCTTGGACTCTCGAAAGAGGTGCTCGACCGCGCAGATTATAAGCTGAGCTTTTCTCCGATGACATTTCCGCATCAGCTGATGCGTGTGGTATTGTTGGAGCAGGTGTACCGCGGATTTAAGATCATGGCGGGAGAACCATACCACAAGTAAAGTTTGTGGAGAACGAGAACAGGCAATAAAATGTCAGAAAAATGAAAGATTTTTATCACAAATACTTTGCAGCTTTATGGTATGATGAAAAAATACAAAAGTAAAATGATAAAGTTAGAATAAAACTAGATCGAGGATGCGTGAAACCAGAAATAATCCCTAAAAGGAGCACCAACGTGTGCCAACATGTGACCGGAATATGTAACCGGGATTAAAGTATAAGGGGAATAGAGACGATAAATGGGGATACGCAGACGAAGATGGAGGAGGAATTTGTGATGATCAAAATGAAGGCTCTGGGAAAACGATTGGTGACGGCGGTCGCTGTGGGACTCTTGTCCGTAGCGATGGGAGTGAGCGCATTTGCGGCAACGCGTCTCGATAAGGTGAGCGATGCGTACTGGGATGACACGAACATCACGGTGGCGCGCTGGGATGAGGTTGAGGATGCAACCCAGTACGAAATTTATCTTTACCGCAATGAGAGCAAGGTCGGTGAGGCAAAGACAAAGAAGACTTATCTGAACCTGGAAAAGAAGATGACGACATCTGGTGAGTACACATTTAAGGTTCGTGCGCTCGGAAAAGGACGGTCGACATCGAACGGATACTGGTCAGCCGAGTCGGATGTGACCTATATCAGCGAAGATTATGCAGAGCTGATTAAGAATGGTGGATACATTGACACCGAACATTCCGGTCCGGGAGCAAAGACCGGCGGGAGCACAACGCAGACCTCAAGCCAGGCAGGTGTTGTGCTGAGTGCAGGCTGGCAACAGGATGCAAACGGCTGGTGGTATCGCAATGAAGATGGCACTTATCCGTCAAACGGCTGGTGGCAGGATCCGTCCACAATCATCTGGTATTATCTGGATGAACAGGGATATATGAAGACTGGTTGGATCAATGACAATGAGAAGAGATATTACTGCGATCCGTCTTCCGGCGCAATGCTGACTGGGGAGCAGACGATCGATGGAACGATCTTCGTGTTTGATGAGTCGGGTGTGCTTCTTGCAGAGTAAAGGCAAGATAAGTGAAGCTTAAATATAACTCAGAGGGGATCAGAGTCACGCGCCAGGTTTCTGCAAGTGTCGACCTGCTCCCCTATCACATCCACAGGCATATAGCCATGCCCTGTTATAATTTTGAGACGGGCTTCCAGCTATAATTTTCACATCCACGGTAGGATACTTTTCGGAAAACAGAGCGATAGCCTCTGAGGGTTCGTTTCCTTTTTCTTTTAAGTCTGGTTATCCGAATACTAGTTACTAGTTATTTTAGTCCCAGTTCTCGCCCGGGTATTTCATTCCCCAGTCTTTTCTGAGTCTTGTCATGATCTCCATAACATCTCTGGTGTATGCAAGATGCATCTCATCCTGCTCGTTCTGCTCATTCGATTCACTATTTTTATTAGTATCATTTTTATCAGCGGAGTTTTTATCGATGCCATTTTCATTGGCGCAGATTTTGTTTTTCACCGCCTGTTCCATGTCTGTCATCTCGTAGTACAGGGCATTGGCAGTGTCTCCGCAGTCAAGTTCCGTCTGCTTACCGGTCTCGGCATCGACGAGGATGGCCTTGCTTGCGCGCGGATATTCCATGATCTCGATATAACCTTTTTCACAGCTGATCATCGCACGTTTTGGCTGTTTGGAGTGCATTGAGAGTGCGACGGTTGCCATCTGTCCGAGACTGTTCTTTAAGAGGATCGTTGCCTGCTCGTCCGATCCGGTCGGAGACGGTTTCCACTGGCTTACGATCTCGTCAGGAGTCTCATCCATAAAACTTCTGACGATCGACAGCGCATAGACTCCGATGTCGAGCATCGCACCGCCGGCGAGATTCATGTTGAAGAAGCGGTTGTTCATGTCGTACTCTTTGAAACTTCCGAAATTCATCGTGATGATCTGAACCTTTCCGAGATCTTTGTTTTTCACGATTTCCCAGAGCTTCTTGTAAATTGGCATGTGCCAGATCGTCATTGCCTCGGCAAGAACCAGATTTTTCTCTTTCGCGAGATCGATCATCTCCTGAAGCTCCCGGCTGTTCAGCGTGATGGATTTCTCGACGAGGAGGTGTTTGCCGTGCTCAAGTGCCTTTTTCATGAAGGCGTAATGCGTGTTGTGCGGGCTTGTGAGGTAGATGATGTCCACGTTCTCATCCTCAAACATGTCATCGATCTGGTCGTAGACCTTTTCAATCTGATATTTTTCTGCAAAGTCAATTGCCTTTTGATGCGTCCGGTTTGCGACCGCGTATAAAGACTTTCCCATTTTTTGTAGTGCCTGTGCCATCTCATTTGCGATAACGCCTGTTCCGAGCACTGCCCAGTTTAAATCGTCATGCATAAAGCCGTCCTCCACTCTAAATAGATTTTCTGATAAATTCTCTCTGTGCTTCTTATTATAAAAAGTCGCGGATTTTCCGTCAATATTCCATTTCAAAACATTCGCTGTTTACGCAGTGCGTGAATAACAACCATAATTGCGCATAATTCAGAAGCGTTGTCTCATATATTCTAGCAGGAGGAGATGGACATGGTAAAGCGGGAGGAGACGTTGCTGAAAATGTTTCCGGAGGAGATTCGGAAGAAGATTGTGCAGATTCCGGACTGGTTTGAGCAGGTTCAGGAGATTCGTCTGAGAGTCGGAGGCCCGCTTCTCATTCAGTATGGAAATCGCGAGTTTTTTGTCCGGTCTGACAGGGGCGGTCTTTGTAAAGATCAAAAAGAAGCATATCAGGTCTCGCCAAAGCAGATTCGAGAGACGCTCGAGCACATGGCTTCGTACTCGCTCTATGCATTTGAGGAGGAGATTCGTCAGGGGTATTTGACGATTCCCGGGGGACACCGCATTGGAATTGCAGGAAAAACGATTGTCCAAAGCGGAGAGATTCGGAGCATGAAGTTTCTCTCGTTTCTCAATATTCGTCTCGCCCACGAAGTTCTGGGATGCGCGGATGAGGTTCTGCCATATCTGTTTGATCAGGATCAGAAGAAGCTTTTCAATACGATGATTCTGTCCCCGCCCCGCGGTGGAAAGACGACTCTTCTGCGGGATCTCGTGCGACAGATTTCTGATGGGAGTTCGCAGGTGGATGGGGTGACAGTCGGGCTTGTGGATGAGCGCTCTGAGATTGCCGCCTGCTATCAGGGAGTTCCACAGAATGATGTGGGAATTCGCACCGATGTCCTGGATGCGTGCCCGAAGGCGCATGGGATGATGATGCTGATCCGGACGATGGCCCCCCGGGTCGTGGCAGTGGATGAGATCGGAAGCCGGATGGATATGGAAGCTGTGGAGTATGCGATGAACTGCGGGTGCCTGGTGATTGCGACCGTGCACGGAAATGGGATGGAGGACATTCGCAAAAAGCCGGTGCTCGATCGGATGATTCAGGAAAAATGGTTTGACCGCTATCTGATTTTGAAACACACGATGACGGATGGAATGACGGCAACGGTGTGCGATGCAGAGGGAAATTCGATCGTGGTGGTGTCTCTTTCAGTCAGAGCAGGAGCTTTCAAAAAATAGAGTGCTTCTTTGCGGAAAAGGAGGTAGGGGCAGATGAGCAGTAAAGCCGTGATTTTTGGACTTCGATGTCTCGGTGCTGTGCTTGTGATTCTTGGCGCGTCCGGATTTGGGATCAGTATGGCAGTTCAGTATACAAAGCGACTCTCCCAGTTGGAACAGCTTCGCAGAATGATTTTTTTGCTCAAGGGTCAGATTGTCTATGCAAATGCCTCACTTCCGGAAGCCTTTGAGGCGGTCGGGAAACGGGAGAAGGGACCTCTTGGTGCACTGTTTTTGGCTGCCGCTAAACAGGCGGAGACTTTGGAAGAAGCGAATTTTTCTGCGGTCTGGGAGCAGGAGATCGGGAAGCTGGAAGAAAAAAATGGAAGGGAACAAAGCGCACTCAGCAGATCGGACAGGCAGTCGCTTGCCGGGCTGGGGCGTCATCTGGGATTTCTTGACCGCGAGATGCAGGAGAGAAATCTTCTTTTGTATCTGGAGGAACTTGATGAGCAGATCGCACAGCTCAGAGGGCATCGCCAGGAGACCTGTCGCCTGTATACAAGTCTTGGGGTGATGGGAGGAATCTTTCTTGCGGTGATTCTGATTTAAGCCGGGGTAGTTCACAATTTGTGAGGTTTGCAGAGCATAAATATTTTATCTGGGGACGGGAGGCAGGATGCCAAATGGGGGTAAATCTGATTTTTAAAATTGCAGCGGTTGGAATTCTTGTCTCCGTTGTCTGTCAGGTCTTAAAGCACAGCGGGCGGGAGGAACAGGCATTTCTGACGAGTCTTGCGGGATTGATTCTGGTGCTGTTTTGGATGGTGCCATATATCTATGAATTGTTTGAAACGATCAAAGATCTGTTTGCACTATGATTTGGAAGGGGATGGGCAGGCATGACAATCATAACGATCGGGATTGCCGGAATCACAGCGGTATTGCTTGCGGTGCAGATGAAAGGTGTAAAAGGCGAGTATGCGACGTATCTGGCAGTTGCAACCGGATGTTTCCTGTTTTTCTACGGGATTACAAAACTTCAGACCGTTCTTGATGCCCTGCGCCGGGTGCAGGATTTTATTCAGATCAGTCCGCTTTATCTGGCGACTCTGCTCAAGATGACGGGAATCAGCTATGTGGCAGAGTTCTCCTCGGGGATCTGTCGGGATGCCGGATACGGGGCGATCGGAAAGCAGATTGAGATCTTCGGAAAATTGTCGATTCTGGCAGTCAGCATGCCGATTGTGCTCGCTCTTCTCGAGACGTTGGAGCGGTTTCTATCATGAGAGAGTGGACGGCATTGACAGGATTAGTATTAGGATTGCGGAAGATTTTTCTCTTTTTGAGTTGTTGTGTTTTGTTTGGAGCTTTTGTTGGGGTCAGTTCGGCGCAGGCAAAATGTTATGGGACAGAAAATTATGGGATAAAGCGAATTTGTGAGATTGATGGCAGACAAAATATAAGCCCCCATATAAGTCTAAATGTATGCCAAAACGTCAATCCTAATAGAATCGGTCTTAATGGGATGAAAATCGATCAGAACACCGATTTGGCTGAGCAGTGGCAGGAGATCGACCAGTTTCTAAAGCGAGAAAAACTTACTGGAAATGGAGCGTTCAGCTTTTCGGAGCTGATGAAAACGATTCTTGCGGGGGATAGCAGAGCGACGGGAAAAATGTTGATTGATGCCTTAAAACAGGGAGTCACTGGAAATATCGGCGAGGATTGGCAACTTGCAGGACAGCTTCTGGGGATTGGAATTGTCGGAGCCGTGTTTGTCACATTTTCAAATATCTTTTCGGAGAGTCAGATTTCCGATACTGGATTTTTTATGACGTATCTGCTGATGTTTGCCCTGCTTGTGACGTCCTTTCTTGAGAGTGTGCGATTCACCGGGCAGGTCTTGGAACAACAGATTGAATTTATGAAGGTGCTGATGCCGGCGTGTCTGATGGCGACCGCCTGGGCGGGAAGCGGGCTTACGGCAGTCGCATGGTATGAGGTAGTGTTTTTTCTGATTGCGATCGTCTCATGGCTCTACAAACATTTCTTTCTGCCTCTTGTGCAGATGTATCTGTTGATTAAGTTAGCGGGAAATCTTGGGAAAGAAGCGATGGTTTCTAAAATGACTGAACTGATGAAATCAGGAGTCCATCTCGGGGTGACATCGCTGTTTGCGCTAGTCATTGGATTTCAGCTGATTCAGGGCATGGTTCTGCCCTATGCGGATGCCGTGAAATCTGCCGGGATGTGGAAGATGCTTCAGGTGCTTCCGGGGATTGGAAATGGAATAGAGACAACAGCGAAACTTGTGTTCGGATCGGGCGTTTTGATTAAAAATACGATGGGAGCCGTTGCGATTTTTCTGCTTATTTTATTTAGTTTAAGTCCGATTCTTCGCCTTGGAATTTTGCTGATTTTTTATCGCCTGATTTCGGCGGTCTTGGAGCCTGTGGCGGATGCTCGTCTGACCGGATGCATCAGCACAGCGGGGGATGCTCAGAAAATGTTGCTGGAAATGCTCTTATCTGCGGTAGTCCTTTTTATTCTCACGATTGCGCTGATCTGCACCGGGACAAATGCGACGTATCTTGCGTAGCAAATTTGAATAAATGCACATCACATTCTTGTTACTAAAACTCGATGCGCAAAATTTGATAGAAATAGCGTGTAATAAATAAAAAGACAGATTTATGGGCGGGAAAAGGGGGGATGATCACGGAAGGGCTGATGCGGGCAGTTTTTGAGTGGATACGCAATCTGACCGGATTTTTTCTGTTTATGTCTGTGATGGATCATCTGATGCCGGAAAAGGCATATGCGTCCTACATACGACTTTTTTCGGGTATGGTTTTTATTCTTCTTGTTTTACAGCCGATCACGGGAAATCGCAAATTGGAAGAGCGGATCGCGCAGTATTATGAGAGCAATCTTTTTCGCTATGAGACGGGAGAGTTGAGAGAAAATCTTCTCGGAGTCGAAGAAAAGCGGAGAACCCAGATGGTAAATCAATATGAGGAAGCACTCAGTCAGGAAATCTCTAAGATTGCTCAGGCGGACGGATTTGAGGTCAGAAATTGTCGGGTGAAAATCAATCAGGATATGGACTCAGAACAGTTTGGAGAGGTGACAGGAGTCAGGGCAGAGGTTTGTTCTGTTCAGCCGGAGCAGAGTGCAGAGATAGACACAGAGCTTTCAAAGAATATGACAAAAAATGATGGAGCAGATAAATCAGAAATTCAGATTTCAAAGATTACAGTAGAAAACATAGAACATGCGGAAAATGCGGAGAATGTAGATAAGAAAGAGCGTGCGGGAAGCAGTGAAAACCAAAATAAAAATTTGAATAAAACTCAAGAAGAAAATCAAAAAACCATGCGGGGGGAGACTCTGGCGGAGGACGACACAGCAAGAGTGGTCTCTGGTCCGGTTTATCAGAAGATCGGGGAGCTGAGAAGCAGAATATCATCGTATTGTGGGGTGGAGGAGCAGGATGTGGAAATCGGAATTGTGGAAGCGGAAAGATAAATGGCTGTTTGTGCTGACGATCGGGGCGATTCTCTGTATTCTCGCGATTCCATCCGGAAAGCAGACAGGCAAAATGCAAAGCCTTTCATCGGGAGATGATGAAAAAAGTCTGTTTTTAAAGAGTGACTCTTCTGCAACGTCAGAGGACGATCTTACCGTGTCATCGGTTTCCTCAGGCTCCGTTGCGCGGACGTATGAGCAACAGCTTGAGACGAGAGTCAAAAATATTTTAAAAAATGTGGATGGAGTAGGAAAAGTCGATGTGATGATCGCGCTGTACTCCTCATCGGAGAAGGTGATTCGCAGTGATACGAACAGCAGTGGGGCGCTGACCGAGGAGACGGATTCCACCGGCGGGACGAGAAGAAGTGAGAGCAGTGCGTACAGCACGACAACCGTCATGGAGGACAGCAACGGGAATTCTACCCCTGTCATTGAAAAGGAGGTCTATCCGGAGATTTCAGGGATTGTGATCAGCGCCGAGGGTGGGGATGATCCGAAAGTCCGCTCGGAGATTTCAACGGCGATGGAAGCATTGTTTGGACTGCCCGCCCACAAGATCAAAGTCTTGAAGCGAGCCGGGTAAAAGAATTTGCAAAAAACCGCTTTCCGGAGGATTTTTCCGGAGAGCGGTTTTTCGTTATGGCTTTTTTATACAGAAAGGTTTTGGGATTGGTTAGTAGTTTGGTGAGATGAGGGTGATAATTTTACTCATCCTCATCGTTTGCCACAGCATTGTACTCATTTACATAGATCAGATGACTTCTGGATTCTTCCACGATATTTCGCACGGTTTCAGCGGTCAGAGGCATGTCCTGAGGCTGTAAAACCAGGCTCAAAGCACAGGGAAGATTGATTCCGCAGATCAGATGACGATGATCGTTTGTGTACGGGCAGAACTGCTGGTTTACACTGCCACCTAACATATCCGTCATCATCACGACCTCATCCTCCGGGTCAAACGAGTCAAAAATTTCCTTGATCTGGGATGGAAGATCAGTGTCGTCCATATAGGCGCTGATGTCAATGATGCCGTCCATGGAGGTAAGAAAATTTAAGGTGTCTTTCAGACCATGAGCCAGTAAATGATGGGAGGCGATAATATATTTTCTCATAGCGCTTCTCCTTGTAATTCGTAATGATATTCAAATAATACTTATAATACTTAAAAACACACAATTACGTTTCACTGATATAACGGAAAAATGGGGGGATTATTACAGAGATTGGATCAAATGATCCACATAAAGCTCTGCCTCTCCCTGTGGGAACGGGGTCTGCATGCTTTCATAGCCCTTTCCGAATTCCTCTCTCTCCACGATATAACCGGCACTGTAATTTGCGTAGCCCCAAACGATGCGCATAGGAGCCTCAAAATGTTTCTTGATTTCCATTCCGAATGTGGAGAACAGTTCTCCCGGAATCGTGATGATCTCCAGATCACCGAGATGGAAGATTACGGAGCGAAGCGTTACATTGACACCGCCAGATGCAATTTTTCTCTTTAAATGGCGGACACCGGACCAGAGAAGCTTCTTATCGTCCTCGGTCACTGCATTTGCCAGTTTCTCCTCGTCCTCTGCCAGCTGTGCCTTCATCGCATCGAGATCGTAGGTCTGATGGATCGTGTACTCGGTTGTCTTGACGGAATCCACTTTTAATTCCATCGGAGTTTCGGTTTCTGCAAAGACATCTACCTGTTTCATGACCTCATCGCGGACACGCCACAGCTCATTCTCGTCGTTTCCTTTGCGGTACTGGCGGTTGCCCATATCTCCGCAGGCCCCCTGCATGGTGATGAAGATCGTGTTGTATTTTGCGTCGAGTGCTTTTCCGATATTACCGAGAAGGTCGGAGCTGATCTTCATGTTGTGGATGCCGAGAACGGTTGGATGGCAGGTGAACTGGAACATACCGGCAACGACATGGTTCTCGTTGCGGAAGAGGATCATGTTGATGTCCTTGTCGCTTGGCTTGTCGAGGTAATTGCGGTTTCCGTAGACACCGTTTACTGTGCCTTTTACCATATAAGGGGTTACCTCCAAAAAGCCACGGTCAAAACATTCGTCCACAGCGTCGAAGAGCTGTTTCATCACGATTTCGCGGTAAACGGCCTTGCGGTGGTTTCTGTCCTCGCCTTCGTCCTCAAAACTGATGTCAGGGCCTGAATGTGTGTGGATTGTTCCGATGATGATATTTTCCCTTGGAACGGAATATTTTCCGGCGAGAACCGTGCGGGCGTAGTCGGAAATCGGCTCCTCCAACCGGCACAGATCCAGAGTGGACCATATAAAAATCTCCCCGTCAATGCGCAGAACCAGAGTTCTGCAATAAAGCTCATCTAAAACCCCGATGGATTTCCCGGTTCTCATCGCGTAACCGCGCATGTACATGGGAAATGGAGGTGTAATGACGCGTTTGGCTGTACTTACTTCAACCATATGATAAATCTCCCCTCAGTGCCTGAGTGATTGTTCAGGTCAAATTTGTTGATTGTTATGTGTGTATCCATTGATTTTTGAAATGTGATTTTCGATGAATGAAGAACGGCTCTGCCTGCCGGATAAAGACAGGGCAGAACCGTCATTTTGTCATTTATGGATATTATCGGTTATGATCTGTTAAGCCAGAATTCCGAGTGCAGAGCAGATCATCGAGAAGACGATCACGATGAGGATCAGGGTGGTGATCTTCATGCCTTTCTTTCCGAGGAGCTTGTACAGAACAAGGACAGTGGCAACAGAGATCATCGAAGGCATGATCTTATCTAACAGATCTGCGACTGCCAGATTGACATCGCCCATCTGGAATGCCAGAGGTGTCTTTGCCGTTACAACCGTAGCGGACAGAGCGCCGACAACAGTCAGACCGAGAACAGAAGCTGCATCTGTGATACGAGCCAGTTTTCCGCCGACCTTGGTGATCAGTTTGGTACCTTCGCGGTATCCGATCCACATCAGCTGAGTACGGATGCCGATGAAGATAAGGTTTACAATGAGCCACAGGATGACGCCGATCGGGTTGCCCTCAAGAGCCATATATCCTGCGATCGAGCCCATGATCGTCGGAAGCAGTGTCCAGAACAGCGTATCACCGATACCTGCCAAGGGTCCCATCAGGCTGACCTTGATGTTCTGTACCGCATCGAGGGAGGAGATTCCCTCTTTATCCTCGAGAGCCAGAGTAGCACCGAGAACGATGTTTGCGAGCCACGGCATCGTGTTGAAGTACTTAAAGTGGTTGTTCAATGCCTCAACATACTCGTCATCATCCTTGTAGATCTTGCGCAGGAGAGGTCCGATACCGAAAACAACAGCGGGAGCGAGCTGGGTATCGTAGTTAAAGGTTGTTACTGCCATTAAGGACCAGCGAATAGCACCTTTCACACAGTCTTTTTTTGTTAAAACGGGAGCTTTCTCCATTCCTTCATTCTTTTCCATAATCTCATTATTCATCTTCAAGTCCTCCTGCAAATCCTACATTTTCCTTTGCTTCCTCATCCATATAGAACTTGTAAGCCAGTGCGACACCAAGGAATGCGATACCAAGAATCGGAACGCCCATGTATGCGCTGAGTACAAAACCGATCAGAATGTAGTTGAAATATTTCTTTGCCGGCATGTAGTGGAGCAACATTGCAATACCAAGACCCGGAAGGAGTTTTCCGGCTACGGACAGACCACCTGTTACCCAGGCCGGAAGGACATCGAGAATTGCCTGAACCAGAGGAGCACCGGCAGTCAGAGCAACTGCGGTCGGGAATGCCATGAAGACTGCTACCATGATCGGGCAGAGGTAGAGGATCGCATACATTTTGCCAAACTGTTTCTCATTTGCATACTTCTGAGATTTCTGTGCGATGAAGGAGTTGCAGATCTTGTATAAAACGTCCATCTGCACGCCGAGCATACCAACAGGAAGACCAATCGTCATACCAACTTCCGGTCCCTGTCCGGTTGTCTTTGCGAACGCGCAGGCGATAATCGTCGCAACGCCGTAATCCGGCACGGAAGAACCACCAAGAGCAGCAACACCCAAGGACATCAGTGTGAATGTACCACCGATGTAGAGACCACTGTTCATATCACCGAGGATCAGTCCACACAGGAAACCGACGATAACCGGTCTTGCGTGTGTCAGTGACAATCCACGACGGTCAACGTTGATCTCAGCAGCCACCAGAACAAGCAGTATAATTTGTAAAGCGCTTAATTGCATAACAATTCCCCCCTTTTGTTATTTCAGAAATTCATCCATCGAAATTTCTGCATCAGCAGGTACATACTGTGCATACATTTTGGTTCCACTTGCCTTTAACTTCTTGTAAGCCTCGATGTCATCCGGCTTTGCAAAGGCTCTCGGGGAAATCTTCACAGCTTCCTCGCCCTCCGCAGGCTTTACAGTTCCGCCGACTACCAGCTCCGGAACCCTTACACCGATCTCGGTAAGTTTAACCAGAGTTTCCGGCTTCTTGACCAGAACAAATACGGTGTGATCGTTGTACTTTCCGGCCTTGAAGTTATTCAGTGCGGTCTCTTCAGTGATGATGGAGATTGCCATGCCGGTAGGTCTGGCAAGCTTCATACTCGCTTTGGTCAGCTCATTGTTGGCAACTGTGTCGTCGATGATCATGATGCGCTGTGCACCAGAACGACCAGCCCACTGTGTTGCCACAATGCCGTGAAGAAGACGGTTATCAATTCTTGCAAGTACAATACCCATATTTACCTCCTACTCGTCCTCGCGGACGACCGGGCTTTCTGCCTGCCCGGAAAGCTTATTTTTTGAATTCAGATGTATGTAATCGTAAATGTAAGCGATCTCACTCACAGGGAGAGCCACCCGGTAATGACGGGAGATATCCTGAAAGCTGTCTTTTACTTGTCCGATAAATTCAGCGTGTTTTTGTTCAAAATCTTCCAGATCCTGATAATTGTCGATCGGAGTTTTTGTGACCAGACGCTCTACCAGACAACACAGGTGGACGTAAAGCCCGATCATAATCCGCCCCGCAATCTTTCTTCCGGTGATCTTCTGGAGCCGTCCAACCGCCTGTTCCACCTCGTCTAAGAGTTTGTCAGGATTTAAAATGGTGATGGACTCCACAACATTTTGAAGGGAGAAGTTTTTTACCAGGTTCTGATTGAAAACTTCCATCTGTTCTTCATTCAGGTACTCGGAAAAAATGTTGGTCAGTTTTTCCGCGGAATTCATCGAGATGATGTCCTCCAATGAGATGAAAGGAATTCCTTCGATCTCCGGATTGAAGACCCCGATGATGCATTTTACATGGTACTGCTGGAAGATCTCATCGCGACTGCCGTTTTTAACCAGTCGATAATAATCGTAAGCCACAAATTTTAGAGGGATCACAGCCTCGGAAGTTTTTAAGATCAGTTCTTTCAACTTCTCAGTTGTGTCGATGCCGTTTTCTCCGCTGAAGATTATGGCATCTTCCTTCTGCATATTGTGGATGATGCGATAGGTACAGATGTTGCTTTCACTGGCACGTTTCAGAATGTCTTCCAACTTTTGATTTCCACAGATGCCGAGACCGATGTCAACGGCGAGGGCAGTGGAAATGTTGTTGATGATGCCGATGTTTAAGTTTCTCAGACCACGCATCTGGCTGTGGATCTGCTCTAAAGACCCCATATCGACCAGAAGGATTACGTCCTGACAGGTGATAAATCGTTCAATGTGTTTTTCCAACAGACCGGTGATCTCATTCATTTGCATGTCGAGAGGCATGTCGATTGCGTCGAATACCTTTCTGCCGATGATCTGGTTGGCGGCGTCTGCAATGCTTGAAGCGGTTGCATAGCCGTGGCTTAGAATGATGCCGGCAGCGGAAAGTCCCTGAATCTTCTGATTCTGGTTTTTGATGTCCAGAAGCAGGAAGAGTTGGTTTAAACTATCTGTCTCAATGTCCAGATTCAGTTTGATTAAATTTACGATCCGGGAACAGATGACTGCCTCTTTTTCGAGGACGGTGCTGACTGCCTGAAACATTTCCTCGATCTCATCTCGGTTTTGCTTCATCCAGTTGTCAATCAGGTGATCGCCCTGAAGCTGAATGTAAAGGCAGCGGGCAAGCAGGTGACTGTATTTTTTAGAAAGACTGATGCCATACATCTCGCCCACATTTTCAAAGATCTGGTTGATCAACTGCTCGTAAGTGGAGATCTTGATGTTTACAAGTTTCTGTCCGTAGATCAGATAATCGTAGTAGTCATTTAGTTGTTTCCGGAATTCACTCATCAGACCGGTAAAATTGATTGTGTCCTGACGGTAATCCTCAAAGACATCTAACATGATCTGGAAAAACTGTACGGTCTGTCCAAGTGAAGTATCTCGACTGTAACTGTTTAAGTGGATCATCCGTTTGTCCTTGTCCTTGATTTCCAGCTTTAGGGAAGAGAGCATGTATTCCGGAAGGTGGTAGCTGTAAATAGCGATTCCATCGTTGCTTTTTTCCAGATAAGCTCCGGCGCAACTGCTGGTAACGCAGGTTTTTAACTCGTCGATGTTGTTCTCGTAGGAAAATTCCAGCATACAGTGGAAGGCGTTCTGGCTGATGCTGACGTCGACTCCCATGCGCCGTCCCTCTGCTCTCAAAAAGGAAATCAGCATTTCCTCTTTTTCATCGGCGGTGCGTTCGTGTAACGTGGGAACAGGGATCACAATGGGGATCATCCGTGCAAGCGGTTTATAGAGTGTTTCTCCGGATGCTTTTGTCGTGGAGAACACCAGTCTTGCGTTCGATTCAAAAATATGTTCTTCATCGTGATAACTCTTGTACTGTCCCGAGATCAGGTAAAAATAAATCAGTTCCTGACCTGAAAATGGAAGGCGGTCAATCTCGTCAAAAAACAGGATACCGTCTTTGGCTTTTGCAAGCCAACCTTTTCCATCCGCTCCGCCACAGAGGGCAAGAGCAAATTTTTCTTCGTTCTGGGCGTATTCCGAGCAGTCTACGGAAATGTAGGGTGGAAGAGAGGTTGCCCCCGCTGTTCCAATGACCCGTTCGTTTACCGCGTATTCATACATCAGCCGGGAAAGAAAAGCCTTTCCAGTTCCGCCGGCGCCGTAAAACAGAGCCGGAAGACCGTTCGGCGGATATTTGATTGCCGCTTTGCACTGTTCGATACAAGAACTTAAACTCAGGTAATAGCCGATGGCTTTTTGAAAATCTCTTTTCTTTTCATCGCTTCGGCATTTACGCTGAAACTCGTCCATGCCGGAGAATACGCAGGTTTCCAGGGTGACCTGGGCTTCGCGTTCAACATTTTTTTTATGAAAAAAGTATACAGGGCGGGAGTTGACCTTGATGGCCCGCTCTTCTTTTACCAACTCATTCAGATACTGACTGGCTAAGTTACGGGAAATATTCAGAGATTCGCTGATGTGATTCGCCGTAAAATATTTCAGATCTTTCAGAGTAAAACCCCGACTTATTTTTTCCAAGTAAAGATATAATTCCTCTTTGGTGCTGAGCATGTACATGATTCTCCTGTTTGTAAATTTGAGCTTGTCTCTTCGCGCGTTTTCTTGTCTACCTGATTACAAGCATTATTATACAAAAAATCTTTTTTTAGGGAATAGGTTTTGGACGATTTCGCCAGTTGAGAAAGGGTTTCGTCAGTAGAGGGGCAGAAAATAAGGGGGTGGGAGAAGAAAGCGAAGGGGGTTCGACACTAGGATTGACACTTTTAGGAGTGGGAGTTGTGGTATACTGGAACTACGAGAAGTGGGGAGTTGGAGAATTGGACAGAAGAAAATGAAACAGAAAAGTAACGGAAAAAACGTATTAGCTAGTGTATTGAATGAGGAGGAAAGGATTATGCAAAGTGAGAAACAAGAGATTCGTCTGGTAGCCGTAGATTTGGATGGAACGCTTCTCCATGAGGACAAGAGCATATCGGATTATACATTAAAGGTATTGAGAAATATCGTGAAAAAAGGTGTGATCCTGGTGCCGGCGTCCGGCAGACCGCTCGAAGGAATGAAGAAGGCGGTGTTAAATCAGGTCGATGGCATCAAATATGCGATCTGCTCCAATGGTGCAATGCTGATGGATGTGCCCGAGGAGAGATGCATCTGTGAAGCTGGAATTCCGACTGAAAAAGCGGTAGAAGCGCTTGCGTTTCTGGAGCAGTTTCCAACCGCGGTGTATGCACATACAGATCAGGGAACATTTCGGGAAGTGGGCTGGGAAAAGACCGGCTTATCAGAAAAATATCCCTATATAAAGTTTAGCGAAGGAAATGTCGAGAATCTGAGAGAGTTCTTGAAAACCAGTGGGGTGAAAGTACTGAAAATGGGGGCGTTTGCCTTGGAAGATGGACTGGCACAGAAGATTTTAGAGAAAGGAAGTCCGACTCCCGGAATTGTATTTTTGAGAACCGGCGACGGAATTGTGGAGGTAAATTCCGTCGATGCCTCGAAAGGAAATGCATTGTGTATACTTTGTAAAAAATTAAAAATAAGTATGGAAAATGTGCTCGCAATAGGCGATAATGAAAATGACATTTCGATGCTTCAGTCAGTCGGTGTTTCGGTTGCGATGGGAAATGCTGAGGAGGACGTGAAACAGGTCGCAAAGTATGTGACAGGCAACAATGAGGACGACGGAGCAGGGCATTTTCTGGAAGAGTGGGTGCTGAATGACGGGGGAAAAAGATGAGTATGGAGGAAATCTGTAATTACGGGAGGATAAAATGATGAGGGCTGATTATCATGTACATACGGAATACAGTGATGATTCCGCCTACGAGATGGAACAGGTTGTCCGGGACGCGATCGAGAAGGGCATTGATGAGCTGTGTTTTACGGATCATGTGGACTATGGAATCAAGAAAGACTGGGATGAGCCGGGGGAGACGGTTTGTCGTGTGGGTGGATCTGGTGAGCCGGACGCAATGGTTTTAAACAATGTGGATTATCCGAAGTATGTGGCGCAGATCCGGGAACTCCAAGCAAAATATGGGGATAAGATTTCCATCAAACTGGGACTGGAATTTGGTGTGCAGGCGCACACGATTGAGCGGTATGAAAAGTTGTTTGCGAGATACCCGTTTGACTTTATCATTCTTTCCGTTCATCAGGTGGATGACAAGGAATTCTGGAATCAGGATTTCCAGAAAGGCAGAAGCCAGCAGGAGTACAACGAGCGGTATTATCAGGAATTGCTGTATCTGGTCAAGCACTATCACAATTACAGCATTTTAGGGCATTTGGATCTGATCACGAGATATGACGAGGTGGGGATTTATCCGTTTGAGAGGGTAAAACCTGTGATCACAGAGATCTTAAAGACTGTGATTGCGGATGGAAAGGGAATTGAGATCAACACTTCCAGCCACAGATATGGTCTCAAAGATCTGACTCCGTCGCGCGCTATTTTGAGCTTATACCGCGAACTTGGCGGACGGATCATCACGATCGGGAGTGATAGTCACAAGCCAGAGCATCTTGGTGCTTATATCGATGACGCAAAGCAGGAATTGCGGGCGCTTGGATTTACGGAGTTTTGTACGTTCGATCGGATGAAGCCGGTTTATCATCCGCTATAAAAATTGCGGAGTGAATTTGGAAATTTGAGGGAAATTTGGAGGAGACCTGTGATGGAGATAAAAAAGATCAATCATGATTTTTCAGTGTGCAAGGTGAAAGATTATTCTCTTGTGAATCTGGATGCGCAGTACTGCTTTATCGAAAAGACGGATGAAGAAAATTCTCTCGTTTGCATGACGGAAAATGTGCCGTCCAACACGGTTGAGCGAGATGACGGATGGAGAGCATTTCGGATTCAGGGAATTCTTGATTTTTCACTGATCGGGATTCTGGCAAAGATTGCTGGAATTTTGGCAGAGAATCAAATCTCTATTTTTGCAGTCTCAACCTACAATACCGATTATGTTTTTATTAAGAAAGAGAATTATGAGAAGGCGCTGGGGGTTCTCGCGCATGAGGGTTATACGATTGTGGGATGAGAATCCGTACCAGAGTATTTGAAAATTTCAGTTTGATTAAAAAATATTGCGGAAGGGCTACCGGCACTTCCGCAAATTTGTATTGCTCATTTTGAACAGATCAAGTTACTCTTTCAAAAGCTGACTGTGCACGAGGGCAGAGTATTCGCCATCCTTTTGCATCAGTTCTTCGTGTGAGCCAAGCTCGGTGATTCTGCCGTTGTCGATCACGGCGATGCGGTCAGCATTCTTGACTGTCGACAGGCGGTGGGCGATGACGATCGTGGTGCGTCCTGCGGAGAGCGGAACACCGCGCTCACCGACATTTGTGTCAAAGCCTTGTGGCATCGCACAGATGTCGTCAGAAAACATATAGAGAAAAGAAGAGTGAAGGCGGATAGGAGGAAAAACGTGTATTTCTTATACGGAGAGACGGAAATCGCATATTTGAAGGGAAAAGATAAAAAACTGGCGGAGGTGATTGACCGAATTGGTCATATCGAGAGGGTGACAGATTCGGATTTATTTTCTTCTGTCGTTCATCACATTGTCGGACAGCAGATTTCGAGCAAGGCGCAGGCAACAATCTGGAAGAGACTCCAAGATACGTTGGGAGAAATAAATGCGGAGACGATTTCTGCGAGAGAATGTTCGGAATTGCAGGCGTTTGGGATGAGTTTTCGCAAGGCAGAGTATATAAAAGAATTTGCGGACAAGGTGCAAAGCGGTGAGTTTGACTTGCAGAATGTGGAGCAGATGTCCGATGCGGACGCGATCGAAGCCTTGTCCTCTCTGCGCGGAATCGGCGTGTGGACGGCGGAGATGATTTTATTATTCTGTCTGCAACGTCCCGATGTATTCAGCTTTGATGATCTTGCGATTCAGAGAGGACTTCGCATGGTCTACCATCACAGAAAGATTGACCGGAAACTGTTTGAGAAATATCGCAGACGGTTCCACCCTTATTGCAGTGTCGCAAGTCTTTATCTCTGGGCAGTTGCAGGTGGTGCGATTCCCGACATGAAGGATTATGCGCCAAAGAAGAGTGGGAAAGATACAAAGAAGAAATAAAAAAATAGAGGGAAACAGAAGAAAAAAGGATTCGGCATAAAATAAAATCAATCGCATAGAATAAAAGTGTCAAAGCGGGTGGAATAAAGGAGTGGCGTCATGAAGTTGAAAAAACCGGAAATACGTCCGCAGAAGGATGGGGACGGAAAAGTCAAACGAATGTTCCGCAGAAATCAGATGATTATCACGACACTTGCGATTATGATTGCGGCAGCCGGATACTTAAACTATGCGGGAAAGAAGGAACTTGAGGCAAGCACAGACAAAGGAAATCAGATCTATCAGGCGGGAAGTCTTGATATTTCAGACGAAGATCTGCTTGCAGAGAATCAACTTGCGGAGAATCAGCTGGCGGGGGACAAGAACGGGCAGAATGGGCAAAATGTGGCAGACGGGACGATGCTCGGACAGACAGGAAATGAGAACGGTCTGACAGACAATCAGGTGAGTGGCGACAATCTGCAACCGCAGGCGGAGGGAAGTCTTCTTCAGGCGGAAGCAGGGGGAGAGCAGACTGACGGAAGCGGAAATTCGGGTGCAGATACTGATACTGCGGGAACTCAGCTTGCCGAGATTGACAGCTGGGACGCGGAGGAGAGTGGACTTGAAAATCCCGGGGAAGCCGTGCTCACAAGCGGAATCACGGTGTCAGACTACATAGCCGGAGTGCAGATGAACCGCGAGCAGATCCGTGCGAAGAACAAAGAGACGCTCAACAGCATCATCAACAACGCCAATATCGCAGAATCGGCAAAGCAGGAAGCAATTCAGAATATGATTCAGATGACGGCGATTGCGGAGAAGGAAAATGCGACGGAGACGCTTCTTCAGGCGAGAGGTTTTGCTGACCCGGTTGTGAGCATCACGGACGGCAAGGTGGATGTTGTGATCAATGCGCCGTCGATCACCGACCAGCAGAGGGCGCAGATTGAGGACATTGTAAAGCGAAAGACGGAAGTTCCGGTTGATGGAATTGTGATTACGCTGATGAAGCTCGAAGAATAAGCTGCTGTACAACTGTAATGGAGTAGGAGTTACAAAAAACAGCCCTTTGCAAAACTGCCGTCATTTGCTATAATAACAGCAGAACGAAATGCAGAATATAGCTCTGAAATGGCGGAGCGATTGAGGAGGGATAACCGTGGCAGAACTGGAAGGAAGAAATACTCACAAGGTATATGAGAAGGATAAAATCGGAGAGGTTCGCATCGCAGATGAGGTGGTTGCGATCATCGCAGGTCTGGCAGCGACAGAGGTAGAGGGTGTTGACTCGATGGCAGGCAACATCACGAATGAGCTTGTCGGAAAGCTCGGCATGAAGAACCTGTCAAAAGGTGTGAAGGTGGATGTGACTGAGGAGCATGTATCCGTAGATCTGTCCCTGAATCTGAAATATGGATACAACATTCCAGATGTCAGCGAGCGCGTGCAGGATCGTGTAAAGTCCGCGATTGAGAATATGACCGGTCTGACTGTTCTGGATGTCAATATTCGAATTGCAGGTGTGAACTTGGCAGAGGAAAAGTAAGTTAAGAAAAAGTGAAAAAAGAGATTAAAAAAGAGGAGTCTGGCATTTATCAGGCTCCTTTTACAATGAATGAGATTGCCTCTCTTCTGAGCTATAAATGGAAAATCACAATCCCCGCGATTGCGATTCCGGCGCCGAGGAGTCTGCGCCATTCAAACGGAACCTTTTCCACGCCGAAAAGTCCAAAAAGTTCAATCCCGTAGGAGACGAGAATCTGAGTCACCACGATTGTGAGCGTTGCGCGGGCAGGACCGAGACGATCCATGCCTTTGACGACGCTCCAGGTGATAAATGCCCCGAGGACACCGCCGATCAGCAGGTACCAGGGGCGAATCTGAAAAAGAGAAGAGAACGGAGCACGGTCTCCAAATAACCAGAACAGAGCGCAGGTCGCAAGCGCCGTCAGCTGAACCCAGACGGCACAGAGCCAGACCCCGCTCTGTTTTGTCACTTCGGTGTTTAAGACACCCTGCAAGCTCATCAGTGCGCCAGAGAGAAGCGCAATCAAAAATCCCCACATCACAAAGACCTCCTAATGGACTCCCAAAATACAGGAAATTAAAAAATATTGGAAAAATTGCGTCATTTATTTGCCAAATCAGGGAAAGAAACAGTAACAGTATGCGAAAATCAGGAAAATTTTATGCGAAAACCACCCATTGAGTATCTGAAAAAAATGTGATATGATAATATCCAACTATGCAGATATTGTGCCAGGAGGAAAAGGAAGAATGACCAGAAGAGAAATGCGGGAACACTGTTTTAAAATGTTATTTGGGGTAGATTTTTACCCGGCAGAGGAGACCGCAAAGCAGGTAGAACAGTATTTCGGTTCACCTGATGAGGATGATACAACAGCAGATGGAACCTTGGAGATCGTTCACCAGGTGGAGATGGCAGACAAGGACAGAGAGTTCCTGATTGCCCGCGTGGAGGAGATCGCACCGATGATTCCACAGCTTGATGAGGAGATCAATAAAGTAGCTCAGGGATGGAACACAAAGCGTATGGGTCATGTGGAGCTGACGATTCTGCGTCAGGCAGTCTACGAGATGCGCTATGACAGCGATGTGCCGGATAAGGTGGCAATCAATGAGGCAGTTGAGCTTGCAAAGAAGTTCGGCGGAAATGATTCCCCGGCTTTCATCAATGGTGTGCTTGCAAGACTGGTGAAGGAACAGGCAAACTAAGCGAACATCGTAAGGATAGCAAGTTGCAAAATTGCAGTTAGCAGTTTTGAAACTCTGAGACCGGAAGGAATAGCGAAGGGCGATTGAGATGGCGAGTGTTTATTCGGTTGCACAGGTAAATTCTTATATTAAAAATATGTTTGCACAGGATTTTGTCATGAACAGAATCTCTGTTCGCGGAGAGATTTCCAACTGCAAATACCATCCGTCCGGACACATCTATTTCACGATGAAGGACGAGAGCGGGACTCTGAAAGCTGTGATGTTTGCCGGACAGCGCAGAGGGCTTTCTTTCCGGCTGGAGGAAGGGCAGAGCGTGGTTGTGACCGGAGCCGTGGATGTATATGAGCGGGACGGGACGTATCAGCTGTATGCAAAGAAAATAGAACTCGATGGGCGGGGCGATCTCTATGAGCGCTTCTGTCGTTTGCGTGAGGAATTGGAAGAGATGGGGATGTTTGCTGAAGAGTACAAACGCCCCATTCCGCGTTACGCGCAGAAAATCGGGATTGTGACAGCGAGCACGGGTGCAGCGATTCGCGATATCATGAATATCACGGCGCGCAGAAATCCGTTTGTTCAGTTGATTCTCTATCCGGCTCTCGTGCAGGGAGATGGTGCGGTCGCGAGCATCTGCGCTGGCATCCGAACGCTCGACGAGATGAGACTTGATGTTTTGATTGTCGGGCGTGGAGGTGGTTCGATCGAAGATCTATGGGCATTCAATGAGGAGGAGGTCGCGAGAGCGATCTTTGAGTGTCAGACACCGGTGATCTCGGCAGTCGGTCATGAGACGGATGTGACGATCGCGGACTTTGTGGCAGATCTTCGCGCACCGACCCCGTCGGCAGCAGCAGAGCTTGCCGTATTTGACTGGAACCGTTTTGTAAGTGACTGTCAGACATATGAGAAATCCCTGGTGCGAGCAATGAGTCAGCGGATTCAGTACCGTCGAAATTATTTAAGTTGGTGTCAAAAACGCCTTTTGGTTCAGGATCCGCACTTCAAACTCAGCGAAAAACGACGGAATCTTGCCGATATGGAAGGCAAATTAAACACGGCGATGGAAAAAAGACTCACTGAGGCAAAACATCACCTTGCGCTCGCAAGTGGACGTCTTCAGGGACTCTCTCCGCTTGAGAAGATCAGCAAGGGCTTTGGTTTTCTGACTAATCAAAATGAGCATCGGATTGAGAGCGTTTCTGATGTCAAAGTGGGTGATCCGATCACAATCCGAGTTCTTGATGGACGAGTTAAGGCGGTTGTCACCGAGATTAGTGAGGCCGCTGATGTGAATGATGTCAGGGAAATATAAAAAGCTCGATCAATGAGTGGAGTGAGACATGTGAGACATAGGTGATGAGGCAAGAAAGGGAGGCTTGGGAGGAAAGATGGAGAAAAAATCGTCTGAGGAAGCATTCGAGGAGTTGACCGTGGAACAGGCATTTTCACAGCTTGAACAGGTTTTGCAGAAGATGGAAGCTCCAGATACATCGCTGGAGGAGTCATTTGCCTTCTATGAGGAGGGAATTCGGCTTTTGAAGGGCTGTACGGAGAAATTGGATCGCGTGGAAAAACAGATGATTGTTCTTCGGGGAGGAATGGAAGATGGAAATGAATGACAAAGAGATGCTAAAAGCAGAGCTTAAGAAGCGCACAGCTGAGGTGGAGGCAGTTGTGGAAGCGTTTCTTCCGGAAGAGACCGGGCATCAGAAAACGATTTTTGAGGCAATGAATTACAGTGTGCGCGCCGGTGGAAAGCGCCTGCGCCCGATGCTGATGGAGGAGACATATCGCCTTTTTGGCGGAAACGGAGAGGAGATTCGTCCATTTATGGCAGCAATGGAGATGATTCATACCTCCTCCCTGATTCATGACGATCTTCCATGTATGGATAACGATACGCTCAGAAGAGGTCTTCCGACGACGTGGGTGAAATTTGGATACGACATGGCAGTTCTCGCCGGAGATGCCCTGCTGATCTATGCGATTGAGACGGCTTCAAAGGCATTTGAGAAGACAACCCGCCCGGATCTTGTCGGACGTGCGATCGGAATTCTTGCACAGAAGACCGGAATTTACGGAATGATTGGCGGTCAGGTGGTCGATGTCGAGCTGACCGGAAAGCCGATTCCACAGGAAAAACTGGATTTCATTTATCGCTTGAAGACAGGAGCTCTTCTCGAGGCATCGATGATGATCGGTGCTGTGCTTGCGGGAGCAGATGAGGAGGAGATCGCACTCACGGAGCAGATTGCGTCGGCAGTAGGTCTGGCATTCCAAATCCAGGATGATATTCTGGATGTGACGAGCACGGCAGAACAGCTCGGAAAGCCAGTTCTCAGCGATGAGAAGAACAACAAGACGACGTATGTGACTCTTGTGGGAATTGAGCAGGCGCACAAGGATGTGCAGGAGATCTCGGAGCGTGCAGTACAGCTCCTTGAGAAACTGCCGGGTAAGAATCCATTCCTGGCAGGGTTGATTGAGATGCTTGTCACGAGAGAAAAGTAATTAAGAGGAATTAAGAGATGTACGGAAGGGCACAGGAAGAGTTATGATTCTGGAACGGATAGAAGGACCATGGGATGTGAAAAAACTGACTCCTGAGCAGATGAAGACGCTCGCAGCAGAGATTCGCCAGTTTTTGATCGAGAAGATCAGCGTGACGGGCGGACATCTGGCGTCGAATCTCGGAGTCGTGGAGCTGACCATTGCCCTGTATCGGGCTTTTGACCTGCCAAAGGATAAGGTAATCTGGGATGTGGGTCATCAGTCCTATACGCACAAGATTCTGAGCGGACGCAAGGAGATGTTTGATGAACTGCGCCAGTACGGTGGAATGAGCGGATTTCCGAAACGTAAGGAGAGCCCGTATGATTCCTTTGATACAGGACACAGTTCGACTTCGATCTCAGCGGGTTTAGGAATTGCTCAGGGCCGTGATCTTCTGGGGGAAAATTACTCGGTCGTCTCTGTGATCGGAGATGGGGCACTCACCGGAGGAATGGCTTATGAGGCGCTGAACAATGCGGCGCATTTGAACAAGAATTTTATTATTGTACTGAACGACAATAACATGTCGATCTCGGAGAATGTCGGAGGAATGTCAAAGTACTTGAGCGGACTTCGCTCGGGAACCAGATACAACCGATTGAAGAAGAGAGTGTCGAACACGCTTCTGAAGGTTCCGGTTGTCGGAGAGGGGCTTGTCGACAAGATCAGCCGGACAAAGAACAGCATCAAGCAGTTGATCATTCCGGGCATG
The DNA here is from genome assembly GCF_983179755.1 of Brotaphodocola sp. Taxonomy (NCBI): domain Bacteria; kingdom Bacillati; phylum Bacillota; class Clostridia; order Lachnospirales; family Lachnospiraceae; genus Brotaphodocola; species Brotaphodocola sp. The sequence continues at coordinate 99,384 of NZ_CFAHBC010000006.1, forward strand.
CTCTTTGAGAATATGGGAATCACCTATCTCGGACCGGTCGATGGTCACGACATTCCCGAGATGACAAAGATTTTCAAGGAAGCAAAGAAGATGGACCATGCGGTTTTGGTTCATGTCCTGACGAAAAAGGGAAAGGGATATAAGCCGGCGGAGGAGAACCCATCGCGCTTTCATGGAGTTGAGCCATTTGATATCAAGACCGGAAAGGCGCTTCGCACGAAGCAGTTTCCGACGTACACAGATGTGTTTTCTAAGGAGCTGTGTCAGCTTGCCGAGAAGAATCCGAAAATTGTCGCTGTGACGGCGGCGATGCCGGACGGAACGGGACTCACGGCATTTCGGAAGGCGTATCCGAAGCGGTTTTTTGATGTGGGAATCGCGGAGCAGCATGCGGTGACCTCTGCGGCCGGAATGGCGGCAGCGGGATTAAAGCCTGTCGTCGCAGTCTATTCGTCATTTATGCAACGTGCATTTGACCAGATTCTTCATGATGTGTGCATTCAGGATCTGCCGGTTGTCTTTGCACTTGACCGTGCAGGACTTGTCGGAAGTGACGGCGAGACGCATCAGGGAATCTTTGATCTGTCTTACCTGACCTGTATCCCGAATATGAGTGTGCTTGCCCCGAAGAATCTGTGGGAGCTTGAGCGGGATCTTCAGTTTGCGATGACGTATGACAGACCGATCGCAATCCGCTATCCGAGAGGACAGGCATACCGTGGACTTGAGGAATTTGATTCGCCGATTGAATATGGAAAGGGCGAGATTCTGATGCAGGGCGAGGAGATCGCACTTCTCGCAGTCGGAAGTATGGTCAGCACCGCAGAGCACATCAGAAATAAGCTCGGCGGGGAAGGCTGGAACTGCACACTCGCAAACGGCAGATTCATCAAGCCGATTGATAAGGAGCTGGTCTGCAATCTTGCCGACCACCACAAACTGATCGTCACGCTTGAGGAAAATGTGCTTCAGGGTGGTTTCGGTCTCGATGTCACAGCTCTGGTTCATGAGTATGCTCCGAATGTGAAGGTACTCAACATTGCGCTTCCGGATGCGTATGTGGAGCATGGAAATGTCTCCGTGCTCAGAGAAACCGTGAAGATTGACAGTGATTCGATTATCCGCACGATGCGCGATTTTTATCCGGTGCTTAAAGAAAAAGAATAGACAAGTATAATACAGAAGCGTAAATCATATAGAACAGAAAAACAGAATGGTGAAATAGAACAGAGAAATAGAACAGAGAAATAGAACAGAGAGGAACAAGATAGAGATGAAAGAGAGACTCGACGTAATGCTTGTAAACCGGGGACTTGCAACTTCCCGGGAGAAGGCAAAGGCGATTATCATGTCCGGGATTGTCTATGTGGATGGACAGAAGGAAGATAAAGCCGGATCGATGTTTGAAGAGAAGGTAAATGTGGAGGTGCGCGGAACAACGCTGAAGTATGTCAGCCGTGGCGGTCTGAAACTGGAGAAGGCAATGACGCATTTCGGCGTTCAGCCACAGGGAAAGGTCTGCATGGATGTGGGATCTTCGACGGGTGGATTTACGGACTGCATGCTTCAGAACGGCGCAGTCAAGGTCTATGCGGTTGATGTCGGACATGGACAGCTCGACTGGAAGCTCCGCAACGATCCACGTGTTGTCTGCATGGAGAAGACAAACATCCGCTATGTGACTCCGGACGATATCGAGGACAAGATTGGTCTCTCCTCGATCGATGTTTCCTTCATCTCTCTGACAAAGGTTCTCGGACCGGTCAAGGCACTTCTCACAGATGATGGACAGGTTGTCTGTCTGATTAAACCGCAGTTTGAGGCAGGACGTGAGAAAGTCGGAAAGAAGGGGGTTGTCCGTGAGAAGAATACCCATCTTGAGGTAATCCGCAAGGTTATGGAGTTTGCTTCTGAGATCGGATTTGAGATTCTGAATCTGGAGTTTTCTCCGATCAAGGGACCGGAGGGGAATATCGAGTACCTTCTGCATTTGCAGAATCACACGGACGGACAGATCCGCGGAGAATTCCCGGTTGATGAGGAGGCAGTGGTAGAGTCGGCACATCAGACACTCGACAAATAAAAATGCGTGAAAGCGCAGAAGAGCAGGAGAAAGTAGGCAGGAATGAAGCATTTTTACTTGATCGCAAATCCCACCAAGGAAGGGGCGGTGGAGACCGCAATCCAAATCCGCGACTATCTGATCTCACGAGGTGCAACCTGCACCGGAGGCGTGGAGGAGGATCCGGAGAAGTCCGGAAAAAAACACCGGAATGGCTACACCGATCCGAAAGATGTGCCTGAGGAGACGGAGTGTGTGATTACGCTTGGAGGGGATGGAACGCTGATTCAGGCATCGCGGGATCTTGTTGCGCGCCAGCTTCCTCTGATTGGAATCAATCTCGGAAACCTCGGTTATCTGACTCAGGTTTCGAGAGGAGAGGACATTCGTCCGATGCTTGAGGCCCTTCTCAACGATAATTATACGCTGGAGAACCGAATGATGCTTGAGGGGCGGGTGACCGGGAAGGATGGAATTCGCACCGGAGTCGCACTCAATGACATTGTTCTCGCACGAAAAAATGTGCTTCAAATGTTGAAATTCCGCGTCTTTTTAAACGGCGAGTATCTGAATGAATATCTCGCGGACGGCATGATCGCCGCGACACCGACCGGTTCCACGGCATACAATCTCTCGGCCGGAGGACCTGTTGTGACGCCGGGGACAGAGCTGATTGTCCTGACTCCGATCTGCCCGCATACGCTCGGAGCACAGAGCATTGTCCTCTCCTCGGAGGATCGGATCGAGATTCATCTGATGGAGTACCGCGACAAGGAGCAGACGGCTGTTTTTGATGGAGATCAGGTTGTGGATTTAAGGCCGGGAGATACGCTGGAAATTTTCCGTTCCCGCAACCACACGGTGCTGATTAAGTTGAAGAACATCTCATTTTTGGAGACACTGAGAAATAAGATGGATCGGGTGTAAATCATCGGGTGTGAGCGTAATTTTGTGAGTGTAATTTTGAGATCTGAGAAGATTCAGAAACTGGAATATTTTTAGACATTCTCTGGAGGGGAAAAATGAAACTGGAACGTCACAGCAAGATTGTGGAATTGATTGGAAAATATGAGATTGAGACGCAGGAGGAGCTTGCACAGAAGCTGCAGGAATCCGGGTATCGCGTGACGCAGGCGACGGTCTCGAGAGATATTCGGGAACTTCGGTTGACAAAGGTTCCGTCGGAGAGCGGACGTCAGCGCTATGTGGTGATGCAGAATCCGTCGACGACGTTCAGCGACAAGTATATCCGGATTTTGAAGGACGGGTATGTGTCGATGGATATGGCCCAGAATATTCTGGTAATCAAGACGGTGTCCGGCATGGCGATGGCAGTCGCAGCGGCTCTCGATGCGATTCATTTTCATGAGATCGTCGGCTGTATTGCCGGGGATGATACGATCATGTGTGCGGTCCGCAGTGTGGACGACACGATTCTTGTGATGGATAAGATCAAGAAGCTTGTAGCAGAATAGATAGCGGAATAAATAGCAGAATAAATAGCAGAATAAGGGGGACACAGGATGCTTCTGGAACTGCATGTGAAAAACCTTGCGCTGATTGAGCAGGCGGATGTGGAGTTCGGAGACGGACTGAACATTCTGACCGGTGAGACCGGAGCGGGAAAGTCGATTATCATTGGGTCAGTTAATCTGGCCCTTGGGCAGAAAGCGCCGAAGGAGATGATTCGCAGTGGCAGTGATTATGCCTATGTGGAACTGATTTTTTCGGTCGAGGAAGAAAAGAGGGAGCTTCTTGAACGGATGGATGTCTATCCGGACGACGACGGCACCATGATTATTACAAGAAAGATTATGCCGACGCGCAGTGTCAGCAAGATCAATGATGAGACGGTGACAGTTACAAAGCTCAAGGAGGTTACCGGACTTCTGATTGATATTCATGGTCAGCACGAGCATCAGTCTCTGCTTCACGCATCGAAACATCTGGAAATTCTGGATACTTACGCCAAATCACAGATCAGTCCAATTAAAGAAAAAACAGTGAGCTTGTACAAAGAGTATGGGATGTGGAAGGTGCGCCTTGAGGAACTGTCCGGGGATGAGGAGAGCAGACGCAGAGAGTATGATTTCCTCCGGTTTGAGGTGGATGAGATAGAGCAGGCGGGACTTAAGGATGGCGAGGAGGAGGAGCTGACAGAGCGTTATCGCTTTTATTCCAACAGCCGAAAGATCGCGGAGAGCCTTTCTGACGCCTATGAGGCAGTGAATTCTGAGATGGTTGGGCGCGCAATCCACGAGGTCGGTGAGGTTGTGGACTACGACCAGACGCTCAAGCCGATTCAGGATCAGCTCTATGATGCAGAGTCTCTGCTTGATGACGTGCACCATGCGATCGGAAGTTATCTCGAGGATATTTCCTTTAATGAGGAGGAGATGAGACAGACTGAGGAGCGCCTTGATCTGATTCACAATCTTCAGGCAAAGTACGGAAGCACGGCCGCAGAGATCTCCCGGACTCTTGAGGAGAAGCAGAAGCGTCTCGAGGAGTTAGAGCACTTTGATGATTACCGCAGAGAAGCGGAGACGGGACTGAAAAAAGCGGAGAAACAGCTTGAGACTGCGTGTGAGAAGCTCTCAGAGGCGAGAAAGAAGGCATCGGTCATTCTGACAGAGAAGATTCGAGAGAGACTTCTTGATCTGAATTTCCTCGATGTAAAATTCTCGATGAGTTTTTCGCGCCTGTCCCATTACACCGCAAATGGTTTTGATGAGGCAGAGTTTGTGATCTCGACGAACCCCGGAGAGCCGGAGCGCTCGCTCGGACTCGTCGCCTCGGGTGGTGAGCTCTCGCGAATTATGCTCGCAATCAAGACGGTGCTTGCAGATACGGATGAGATTCCGACGCTGATCTTTGATGAGATTGATACGGGAATCAGTGGACGCACGGCGCAGAAAGTCTCAGAACAGCTCGCGATCATCTCAAAGAATCATCAGGTAATCTGTATCACCCATCTTCCACAGATTGCATCGATGGCGGATGAGCATTTTGAGATTGCAAAGTCCGCGAAGGATGGAAAGACACGAACCGTCATCCATGAGCTCGATGAGACGCAGATGATTGCGGAGCTTGCGCGTCTTCTCGGTGGTGTCGAGATCACCGGAGCGGTGCTTGAGAACGCAAAGGAGATGAAACGTCTTGCTCAGAAGACGAGGGAGGAGAAACGTCGCACGTTCTAATTCAAGTCGATCAAGTTGACGCTTGCGGAGATTTGTTTTCTGAGTTTTTATTGGGAGCCGGAATCATCGGCTTCCAGCATTGTTTCGATAAATATTCCATATCCTTTTGTTGAATCTTGAACGAAGACATGAGTGACTGCTCCGATCAGCTTGCCGTTCTGGATGATCGGGCTTCCGCTCATGCCCTGCACGATTCCGCCGGTCAGCTTTAAAAGTTCCGGATCGGTGATGTGAATGACCATACTCTTATTTTTCTGGAGCGGCTTCAGCTCAATTTTCTGAATTTCAATCTCATAATCCCGGATCTGACCGGAGACATTGCTTCTAAGCAGGGCAGGACCTTTCTCAATATCCTGGCAATAGCCGACGGGAATTGCACTCGAGAGCGTACGGGAGCGCAGAGCTTCATTGGCATTGCCGAAGATTCCAGTCTCTGTGTTCGCGTGGATTTCTCCGAGAAGACAGCCGGGACCATAGTAGATCACGCCTGCCATGATGCCGGGATTTCCGACACTGCCTTTTTCAATTCCAAGAATCTCTGTCTCATAGAGGGAGCCTTCATGGCTCTCCATCAAATGTCCGGTATCGGAGTCGCTGATGCCATGACCGAGAGCGCCGAAGCTGCCGTTTGGCTCAAGGTAGGTCATTGTGCCGATTCCCTGTGTGTCGTCGCGAACCCAGGCGCCGAGCATGCAGGTGCCATCGGAGGTTCGCACCGGACGCACAGAGACCTCAAGCTCCTTATCGTCACGCCGGATTTTTAGGAAAACGTTTTCTGCGCCTCCGACATGGCGGAGTTCAGTGATCAGGGCTTCCTTGCTTGTCAGGGGATGGCCGTTGATTGCTTCGATGTAGTCGCCGGATTCGAGGATGCCGAGAGCCGGTTCGCTTTCTTTTCCGGTTTCGTCCGTGACGGTTCCGGTTCCGACGACGAGGATGCCGTCTGATTTGAGATAGATTCCGATTGGGAATCCGCAGGGGATCGCATAGCGCTGTTCAACGACGTCGAGTTGGATGTTTTTGAGGCGGATTGCACCGAAAAGTTTTAAGCCGAGCTGGTAGGTCCCTGATTTTGTCGCGGAGAGCGAGAGCGGGGAGTCGCTGGAAATTCGCACGGAATTTTCCGGAATATTGGAGGCATTTCGCAGGGAAACTTCGGAGGTGTCATCGAGAAGCGTTACCTCGAGCGGAAGCCCGCCGAATGAAAAGGAGCCGGTTTCGTTTCGCGTGAGACTGACGCGGTCGGGGATCTGGCGGTCGAAGGTGTACCAGATGAAGCCGATCGAGAAGAGAAGGCTGATCCAGAAGATGCGGATGAGAAGGTGGCGGAAGCGGGGGTTCGCTTTGCAGAGTTTTTGCGATGGCTGGCAATGAGGGCTTTTGATATTTTGAGTATTGTGGGTGTCAGGGGTGGATTTTTCTGAGTTCATTTTGGTTGTTCCTCCTCAATTTTTCAGATGTGCGTTTGAATGGAATCGTGTGTCCGTGAGTTTTCTGATCTTAGTATGTGAAAGATTGGAGGATTCACACTGTCAGTTTTTTGGTTTCGCGCCAAATTTATGTTTGCATATTTTTTTATGGAATTTGTAAAAATAGATTAGTGTTCGGTCTGTAAATTCCCCCATACATCATTAAAATATCCGGCGAATTCGGGGGCGTTTCGGCGTTTGAGCGGAGTGTCGGCTTCTGGAGAAAAATGAATCGAGAGAGAAGCCTTAATTGTGCCGGGGCGGGCAGTGAGAATCAGGATTCGATCGGCAATGCTGATGGCTTCAGCGAGATCATGAGTGATTAGGAGGGCAGTCTTTCCGGCAGAGCGTAAGATTGCGCTGATGTCGTCACAGACAGAAAGGCGGGTCTGGTAGTCAAGGGCGGAAAATGGCTCATCGAGGAGCAAAAGATCCGGTTTCAGGGCGAGAGTGCGAATCAGTGCCGCGCGTTGGCGCATTCCGCCGGATAGCTCTGACGGATGGGCGGATTCAAAATCGGCAAGTCCATAGGTGTCGAGCATTTTTCTGAGTTCTCTCATCGTCTCGGAGGTTTTTTGTTTGCGGATTTCAAGTCCGAGGGCAACGTTGTCGAGGATTGTGCGCCATTCAAGCAGATGATCCCGTTGAAGCATATATCCGATTCGGATGTCAGGACCGGTAATGGGACTTCCTTTTAAGAGGATTTTTCCTTCCTCCGGAAATAGAAGACCGGAAATCAGGGAAAGAAGGGTGGACTTTCCACAGCCGGATGGTCCAACGATTGCGACAAATTCCCCTGTATTGATTTGAAAAGAAATGTTTGAGAGCGCTAATGTTGCGCCGTCCATGCTGTGATAGGAATAGCTGAGATTTTGAACATCAAGGATAGGAATCATGATCTTTCACCAATCTGATATATACGGTAAGATATGCAGAAAATTTGGTATTTGACCCTTGCAATTCTAAACAAGGGGTGTTACAATACAAATGATAACATGATGAACTGACGTTGAAGAGTGGGCTTTTGGTCCACTCTTAATTTATGCTTCAGTTACAGAGCGAACAGAGAGAACATACGGCTGGGATCGCAATGGTATTACGATAAAAAGGATGAATGGATCAACGACAGCTGTGAAAAATGAGAAAAAGAGGTGACATCATGACAAGAAGGGAAGAATACGAGGCAAAGACCGAACAGTTCCTGCTCCCACTGCTTGCAGAGCATCAGTTTGAACTGGTGGATGTGGAGTATGTCAAGGAAGCCGGAAACTGGTATCTGAGATCGTACATCGATAAGCCGGGTGGGATCACCGTGGATGACTGCGAGGTGATCAGCCGACTCTTGAGTGACTGGCTTGATAAGGAAGACTTTATCGAGGACAGCTATATTATGGAGGTAAGTTCTCCGGGACTGGGACGTCCGCTGAAGAAGGATAAGGACTTTGAGCGCAGTCTGGGCGAGGAAGTTGAGCTTCGTCTTTACAAGCCACGCAACCGTCAGAAGGAATTTACCGGAATCCTGAAAGCATACGATAAGGATACGGTGACTCTGGAGATGGATGGAGCCGAGGAAGTCTTCGAGCGCGGAGAGATCGCTTTGATCCGTCTGGCATTTGATTTCTAATCATATACAGAAAAAGAAAGACAGCAAGACAGTAAAACAACAGATAGAATCCGTTGCTGGTTATAGGGGATAAAAACTGTGACGAGCAGGCAGATGAAAATAAAAAAATCGTTCCTGTATACGGGAAGACATTTTCTGAATGGAAATGCCGTAGGACACAATAAAGTGGCATAGTAACCTGATACAATAACGAAGAATCTGCACGAAAGGGAATTGAGTTTAGGAGGATAAACAAATCATGAACAAAGAATTAATTGAAGCATTGGATTTGCTGGAAAAGGAAAAAAATATCAGCAAGGCCACTCTGCTGGAGGCGATTGAGAATTCACTGCTCACTGCCTGCAAGAACCACTTTGGAAAAGCAGACAATGTGAAGGTAAACATCAATCCGGAGACCGGTGATTTCGCTGTATACGCATCAAAAGAGGTTGTTGAGACCGTGGAAGATCCGGTAACCCAGATCAGCCTTGCAGAGGCAAGAATCCGTGACCCGAAGTACTACCTTGGCGACACCGTTCATGTGCCGATTGAGTCCAAGTCTTTCGGAAGAATTGCGACTCAGAACGCGAAGAACGTGATCCTTCAGAAGATCCGCGAGGAGGAGCGCAGTCAGCAGTACAGCGAGTGGTATCAGAAAGAGAAGGATGTCGTTACCGGTATTGTTCAGCGTGATAACGGACGCAATATCAGCATCAATCTGGGCCGTGTGGACGCTGTCCTGAACGAGACTGAGCAGGTAAAGGGCGAGGTATTTAAGCCGACCGAGAGAATTAAGGTATATGTTCTGGAAGTTAAGGATACGAATAAGGGACCGCGCATCACCGTTTCCCGTACCCATCCGGATCTCGTAAAGCGTCTCTTCGAGGAGGAGGTAACCGAGGTGAAGGACGGAACCGTTGAGATCAAGGCGATTGCCCGTGAGGCTGGTTCCCGTACAAAGATTGCTGTATGCTCCAATGATCCGAACGTAGATCCGGTAGGCGCATGTGTCGGCATCAACGGCGCGCGTGTAGGTTCTGTTGTAAACGAACTGCGCGGTGAGAAGATCGATATCATTACCTGGGATGACAACCCGGCAATTCTGATCGAGAATGCACTCAGCCCGGCAAAGGTTATCTGCGTTCTGGCAGATGAGGAAGCAAGAGAGGCTCAGGTAATCGTTCCGGATTATCAGCTGTCTCTGGCAATCGGAAAAGAGGGACAGAATGCAAGACTGGCAGCAAGACTGACCGGTTACAAGATCGACATCAAGAGTGAGTCTCAGGCAAGAGAGCTTGGACTGTTCGAGGAAATGGGAATTGATTATCAGGAGGACGGCGTTTACGACGACTTCGAGACCGATTATGAGGTTTCTGCTTCCGGCGAGGAGTACGATTCTGCTGATTTAGCCGATTTATCATCAGAAGAAGACAAATAATTACAGTTCACGGGTAAGAATTCTGAACAGATGGGATGTGAAACGCGAGTGAGTACAAAGAAATTTCCCCAGCGTCAGTGTATCGGATGCGGGGAGCAGAAGAACAAGAAAGAGATGATTCGTATTCTGAAGACTCCGGAGGGAGAATTCACTCTGGACGCAACTGGAAGAAAGAACGGCAGAGGTGCTTATCTGTGCCCGTCTATGGAATGTCTGAAGAAGGCTGTGAAGGGAAAAGGACTGGAGCGCTCATTCAAGATGGCGATTCCGAAGGAAGTGTACGAGGCACTGGAAAAGGAGATGGAAAATCTTGGATAACAGACAGAAAATTCTGAATCTGATCGGTCTTGCCACGAAAGCCGGAAAGACGGCGAGCGGTGAGTTTTCGACAGAGAAAGCGGTAAAGACAGGAAAAGCACGGCTGGTTCTCGTCTCGGAGGAGGCATCCGACAATACGAAGAAAATGTTTTCCGACATGTGTACTTACTATAAAGTTCCAATCGGTTACTTTGGCACAAAAGACGAACTGGGACACGCAATGGGAAAAGAAATGCGGGCATCTCTGGCTGTGACAGATACCGGTCTTGCCGGTGCAATTCAGAAGCAGATGAATGGCAATGAAAATGCGTAATTCATGACACATAATCGGAGGTAGTAGGTATGAATGTAAAGGAACTGGCAAAAGAATTAGGAAGGACGAACAGGGATATATTGAATATTTTAAATCATAATCATCAGAATGTAGCAAATGAGACAGAGAACCTGAGCGCAGAGCAGGTGGAGATCGTAAAGAACACCTCCGCTTCTCAGGCAGGACGTGCGGTGGCAGCAGATGCTCCGAAGAAGAAGATCGCAGCAGTTTTCCGCACCCAGAATTCCCAGCAGAAGCCGGCACGCCCGAAGACCGCTGGAGAGAATGGCGAGCAGGCTTCCAAGCCGGCAAGCGCGCAGGAGAGCAAGCCGTCCGCAGACAGCAGTGAGCAGGCTTCCAAGCCGGCACAGGCTGGTGCATCCACTCAGGGAGGCTTTAACGGAAATCGTGACGGAGGAAATCGTCAGGGAGGCTTTGGCGGAAACCGTGATGGAGGAAATCGTCAGGGAGGCTTTAACGGAAACCGTGACGGAGGAAACCGTCAGGGAGGCTTTAACGGAAACCGTGACGGAGGAAACCGTCAGGGAGGCTTT